>NZ_JBISAI010000016.1:0-196635 GCF_044391605.1 Kitasatospora sp. NPDC018619 | reverse complement strand
GGGGACCCTGTGGGAGAGTAGGACGCCGCCGAACAATTCTTCAGAAGAGCCCCTGATCCCTTCGGATCAGGGGCTCTTCGCGTTTCCGGGCCGGTCGGCGAATAGCCAGGCGGACGGGGGCCGCCGGCCGGTGCGGTGACGACGGGTGTCGAGGCCTTCCCCTTTTGGTCAAGGGTTCGCTCCCGGGTGGATCCCGTTCGGCAAGGCCACTGGAGCGCCGGGCCGTCCCGCCCTACGGTGGCGGCGTGAGCAATGATGCGGAAGTGCCGGTTGTGCCCGTCAAGGCCTTCGAACCCCCCTACTACGCGGTGGTCTTCACCGCGCTGCGGACGCCGGACCAGAGCGGCTACAGCGAGACCAGCGACCGGATGGAAGAGCTGGTGAAGGACATCCCGGGCTACCTGGGGCTGGACCACGCGCAGACCCCCGGCGGGCTGGGCATCACCGTCGGCTACTTCCGTGATGCCGAGGCCCTCACCGCGTGGCGGACCAACCCCGAGCACGGCGTTGCGCAGCGGCGCGGGCGGGCCGAGTGGTACGAGCGCTACACGCTGCACGTGGCGAAGGTGGAGCGCAGCCACGGGTTCGCGCGGGAGTAGCTCGCGCGGGGCCGGGTGAGGCGGAAGGGCGCCGGACGGAACCGGGTGGGTCCCCGGTGGCGCGGCGGGCACGGAGCAGGAAGCCGGCCCGGCCGACTTCCTGCTCCGCCGCCCCTCACTCCTTCGGCGTGAGGGGCGTCAGGGGCAGGGCAGCCCGGCTCTCCCAGGCCTGCTCCAGCGCGCGGGTGAACGTCTCCGCGGGCTGGGCGCCGGAGACGCCGAGCCGCCGGTCCAGGACGAAGAACGGCACGCCCGTCGCCCCCATCGCGCTCGCGGTGGTCTCGTCCTCGCGGACGGCCTGCGCGTAGGCGTCCGGGTCGGCCAGGACGGCCGCGGCGGTCTCGCCGTCCAGGCCCGCCGCGACGGCCAGCTCGACCAGCCGGCCGGGCTCGAAGGCGGACCGCTCCTCGGCGAAGTGCAGCAGCCGGTGCATGTCGAAGGAGTTGGCCGCGTCGCGCCCCTCGCGCAGGTACGGCAGGCCCTCGGCTCGCGCGTTCTCGGCGATCCGGGCCTCGGCCGCCTCGGCCTGCTCAAGGCTCATCCCGTACTTGGCGGCGAGCAGCGGCAGCACCGGACGGGCCTCCCGCGGGGCCCGCGGGTCCAGCTCGAAGGAGCGGTGGACGACCTCCACCTCCTCGCGGTGCGGGAACGCCGCCAGGGCCTGCTCGAAGCGGGCCTTGCCGATGTAGCACCACGGACAGTTGATGTCGCTCCAGATCTCCACGCGCACGGCGCCGCGCTCCTTCCCTCCGGGCGCGGACCTCCCGCGCCGACCAGTGGAGGGAACCCCTTCGACATCCTGGATATTTCAGGACAAGAAACATCCCGCCTGCGCGGCGGTGCCGGCGGTGGAACGGGCGGTGAGGCCCCGCGCTGGGGTGTCCCGTCCTAGGAAGAGGGCGAGGACGGCTGACCGGACGCGGCCGACGAGCCGGCCGTCGGGTCCCAGAGCCCGGCGGCCTCGCCGCGTGCCAGGTGGTCGGCGTAGACGGCGGCCTTCCAGGCGATCAGCGAGCGGCACTCCTCCAGCTCCCGGATCCGCTCGTCGACGCGCCGCTGGTGGGCGTCGAGCAGCCGCAGCCGTTCGGCCTCGTTGCCCGGGCCCTGCCGGACCAGTTCGGCGAAGCGGCGCAGGTCCGCGAGCGGCATGCCGGACTCGCGCAGCCTGACGCAGATCTCCAGCCACTGCACGTCCGGTGCGGCGTAGCGCCGGCGCCCGCCCGCCGTGCGCCGCACCGGGCCGACCAGCAGTTCCTCCCGCTCGTAGAAGCGCAGGGCGTGCACGCTGAGCCCGGTGCGCTCGGCCACCTCGCCGATGGTGAGTTCCGTCATGGGGCCAGAGCATAGGAGGGGCCCGCGGGGCTTGATCTAGACCGTGCTCCACTTCCTACCGTCGTCGCCATGACCAGCACCGACCAGCAGTACTCGCCGAACCAGCAGCCGACCGGCTCGCCCTTCTCCGCCGCCAGCACCGCCGGGGACGTCCTGGCGGGCCTCGACCTCTCCGGCCGCACCGCCGTCGTGACCGGCGGCTACTCCGGCCTCGGCCTGGAGACCACCCGGGCGCTGACCGCCGCCGGAGCCCGGGTGATCGTGCCGGCCCGGCGTCCGGAGGTGGCCCTCGCCGCGCTCGACGGGACCGGCAGCCTGGTCCTGCCGGCGGACCTCGCCGACCCGGTGAGCGTCCGCGCCGCCGCCGGGCTGATCCGCGAAGCGGTGGCCCGCCTCGACCTGCTGATGCTCGTCGCCGGCGTGATGGCCACCCCGGAGCGGCGCGTCGGGCCGGGCTGGGAGGGGCAGTTCGCCGCCAACCACCTCGGGCACTTCCTGCTCGCCTGCGAGCTCTACCCGCTGCTGGCCGCCGCCCCCGACGGCGCGCGCGTGGTCGTCAACAGCTCCGCCGGGCACGCCCTGAGCGACATCCGCCGGGACGACCCGCACTTCCGCACCGGCTACGACAGGTGGCTGGCGTACGGCCAGTCGAAGACCGCCAACGCGCTGTTCGCCGTCCACCTGGACGCGCTCGGGCGGGCCGACGGCGTCCGGGCGTTCTCGCTCCACCCCGGCAGGATCATCACCGGGCTCCAGCGCGAGATGACCCGGCAGGAGCAGATCGACCGGGGCTGGGTGGACGCCGGGGGCCGGGTGGTCGGCGCGGGCTTCAAGTCCCCCGCGCAGGGGGCCGCCACCGGGCTGTGGGCGGCCACCTCGCCGCTGCTCGACGGCCGTGGCGGCCTCTACCTGGAGGACTGCGAGGTGGCCCGGGTCTGCGGCCCGGACACCCCGATGGACGACGGCGGCGTCCGCCCGTACGCCGTGGACCCGGACGGGGCCGCCCGCCTCTGGGAGCTCTCGCTGGCCGCGACCGGGGCCACCCCGGTGCGCGGCTGACCCGGCCCGCCCAGCGGGAGCGGGAAGCCGGCCCGGCCGACTTCCCGCTCCGGGCCGCGGCGCCGTCAGCAGGAGATGTTGCCGCCGCCGACGTTGGTGCCCAGGACGCCGACGAAGTTCCTGAACAGGTTGATCCGGTCGTCGCGCTGGCCCGGGTTCTTGCCGTCGCACTCCAGCGCGCCGTTGATGGTGCGGATGGTCTCGCCGAAGCCCTTGTTGTTGACGATGGCGTCGTGCGCGGTCATCCGCCCGGCGCCGTTCTGGGTGTTCCAGAACCAGAGCGCCGTCTTCCAGGAGGTGGCCGGGTTCTTCTCGACCTGGTACGGGTCGTGCAGCAGGTCGATGTGCAGGGCGTCGCCGGCCGCCTTGTAGTTGAAGTTCCAGCTCAGCTGGAGCGGCCCGCGGCCGTAGTACGCGGACTTCCCGGCCGGACAGCCGTACGGCTGCGAAGTGTCGCAGTAGTGCGGGTAGTTGGCGGTGTTCTGCTCGACCACGTACCGCAGGCCGCCGGTCTCGTGGCTCACGTTGGCCAGGAAGGCGGCCGCCTCCCGCTTGCGGGTGGCGTCGTCACCGGTGGCGGCGAACTTCGGGTAGGCGCCCAGCGCGTCGGTCAGGCCCTTGTACGTGTAGAAGCCGTTCCGGTTCGGGAACATCTTGTTGAACTGGGACTCGCTGACCACGAAGGAGCCGGCGGCGGAGGCCGGGGCGGTCTGCCCGGCGACGGCGAGGGTGCTCAGGAGGGCGGCGGAGGCCGCCAGGGACAGGGCGCGCGAGAGC
Source organism: Kitasatospora sp. NPDC018619 (assembly GCF_044391605.1). Classification (NCBI taxonomy): domain Bacteria; kingdom Bacillati; phylum Actinomycetota; class Actinomycetes; order Kitasatosporales; family Streptomycetaceae; genus Kitasatospora; species Kitasatospora sp. NPDC018619. Next base: position 192,868 of record NZ_JBISAI010000016.1, on the reverse strand, counting down.
TTCATGGGTGTCCTCGATTCCGTTGGCAGGATTGGCACTTCGCCCGCGAAGAACCTCGGCCATCGTGTCGGCGCCCGGGTGACGGCAGAAGCCTTCGGAGGTCTAAACCACCCGTACGGGTCGTATCCGATCCGGGAACTGGACGGAGAAGGCCACGGGGTGACCGGCGGCGCTGTCGGCGGCACCGGATAGCCTCGTGCGCGGCGGAACGGGACAGGGCGAGGCCACCGGGGGAGCAGGGCGCATGAGCGGTCACAGCGGCGACGAGGACGACGGGCGCCTGACGGCCGAGGGGGAGGTCGCGGTCGCCCGGCTGGCGATCGGCTCCGGCGACCTCGCGCACGCCGCCGAGCACCTCGGCGACGCGGCCCTCGCCGACCCGCAGCTGCCCGAACTGCACGAGGCGCTCGCCGAGTTGTGCGCCGCGGCGGGCGGTCCGGCGGCCGCCCGCGAGCTGTTCCCGCTGGACGGCCAGGTGTACCTCGGCACGGCGGTCTGCCGGGCCCACGTGGAGGCGGCCGCCGGTGACTGGGACGCCGCCGTCGGCCTGCTCGCCTCGGCCATCCGCCATGAGCCCGGCCGCCCCTGGGCGCACACCGCCTGGCTCGCCCGCGAGGACCTGCCCGCCCTGGTCGACCCGGACGCCCTCGCCCAGGCGGTGGCCCGCGCGACCGGCTCGCTGCCCGACCCGCTCCCGGCCGGACCGGCCGACGCCGTACGCCCGTTCCACGACTTCGTGCGGGCCGTGCTGGCCCGCCACGACGACCACGTGCTCCTGTCGGCGATGGCCTCCGGGCTGGCCCGCCGGCTCGGCGACACCGCCCTCGCCGTCGAACTCGCCGCGCGGGCCCACCGGTCGGCCCCCGGCTACCTGCCCGCCGTGATGCTGGGCAACGCCCTGCGCTCGGCCGGCCGGCCGGAGGAGGCGCTCGTCGTCTGGGAGGCCGAGCTGGCGCGCTCCGCGCCGGAGCGCGACGACTCCAGCAGTTACCTCGCCGTCGACGTCGCGGAGTTGTACGGCGCCCTCGGCCGCCCCGCCGAGGGCCTGCCCTGGCTGGAGCGGGTGCTCGCCGCCGAGCCCGACCACCCCAAGGCCGGCCCGGCCCGCTACGGGCTGCGCCACGCCCTCGACGGCGACCCGGTCCACCTGCTCGGCCTGGCCGACCACCACCGCGCCCACCCCGAGCACGAGTACGCCCGGGAGCTGCTGGAGCGGCTGTGCCACCGGGAGCCCTGGCTCGGCCTGGTCTCCGGCGCCACCGAGGCCACCGTCAACGTGCTGCACCAGGTGCTGGCCGCGCCCGGCACCGACCGGGACACCGAGATCGACTGCACGGCCTCCACCGTCGAGCCGCCCAGCTCGGTGCTGGCCGTCCGGCTCGCGCTGCCGCGCTCCACCGTGGGGTACCAGGCCGTCGGCGACCCCGACCCCAGGCTGCCGCTGACCGAGCCCACTACCCGGATCTGGGCCTGGGACGGCACCGACCCGCGCCCGGCCGTCGCCCCGCCCGCGCCGCGCAGCGCCGAACTCGTCCGCGCCACCGCCGAGATCTTCTGGCCGACCGTCCCCGCCGCCTACGACCACGCCGTCCGGCTGGCCGGGCTGCCGCTGGACGACCTGCTCGGCGTCCTGGTCCACCCGCCGGCGCCGCGCGAGGACGAGCTCGGCCGCGCCCTGCTCGCCCACCAGCCCGAGCTCTGGGTGCGGGCCGTCCAGGTCTTCGCCTGCCTCGGCATCGCCCACCACCGCACCGACCAGCCCTGGCAGGGCTCCGAGCGCCGCCGGGTGCTGCGCGACCTGCTGCTCGGGCCGGAGGACTGGGTGGTCGAGGCGGCCGGCTTCGCGCTGGTCGCGATCGGCTGGACGGAGCCGGACACCCGGGCCGACGTCGCCGAGCTGCTCCGGCAGCGGCTGCACCACGGCGCCCGGGCCCGCCGCACCCGGGCGGTGACGATCCTGCGCTCGCTGTCCGCGCTGGTGCTCGCCGCGCCCTGGACGTCCGAGGAGGACCGCATGCTCGCCCGGCACCTGACGGCCCGGGAGGACGCCGCCGAGGCGGAGCCGGAGCCCCGGCCGGACACGCGGCAGCGACAGCCGCAGTCGCAGCCGCAGCAGCCGACCGCCCCGGCGCGGGAGCCCCGCACCGCCGGCCGGCTGCGCCGCCTCTTCGGCCGGGGCTGAGCCGCGGGCCGGGGCCGGGGCCGAGGCCAGGGCCCCCGGCGGGTCGGCCCGGGACGGGCCCTACCCCACCCCGGGCAGCGGCTCCTGGTCGACGTCGAACCGTGCCACCCGCTCCGCCGGGTCCCGGCACTCCGGCCCCAGCCGCAGCATCCGCGACTCCGGGTCGTGCAGCGGCCGGTGGCAGCGGCGGCAGGTCACCCGGGGGCGGAGGGTCTGCGCGGTGTCCGTCCCGGGGAGGGGTTCGTGGCCTGGCGGGGTGGTCATGGTGAGACGGTAGCCGCCCGCACCGTCGGGGCCGCCGCCGGTGCGTGAAACGATGGCCCCATGGCCACCGACCGCAGCAGCGCAGGAGACCCGGCACGCACGCTCGCCCTGCTCTGGGGGCTCACCGCCGAGGAGAAGCCCGGCCGCCGCGGGCCCCGGCAGGCGCGTTCGACCGGCGAGATCGCCGCCGCGGCCGTCGCCCTCGCCGACGCCGAGGGCGTGGAGGCCGTCACCATGCGCCGGGTCGCCCAGGAGCTGGGGCTCTCCCCGATGGCGCTCTACACCTACGTCCCGGGCAAGGCCGAGCTGCTCGACCTGATGCTGGACACCGTCTACGCCACGATGCCCCGCAGCACCCCGGCCGACGGGGGCTGGCGCGCCCGGGCCACCGCCGTCGCCGACGACAACCAGGCGCTGCACCGCGCCCACCCGTGGGTCGCCGCCGTCTCCACCAGCCGCCCGCCGCTCGGGCCGGGCCTGATGGCCAAGTACGAGTACGAGCTGCGCGCCCTCGAAGGCACCGGGCTGTCCGACGTCGACTTGGACGCCGCGCTGACCCACCTGCTCGGCTTCGTCCAGACCTGCGCCCGGATGGCCGCCGACGAGCGCGCCGCCCGGCAGGACAGCGCGATGACCGACGAGCAGTGGTGGGCCGCCAACGCCGACCTCCTCGCCCGGGTGTTCGACCCCGAGCGCTACCCGGTGGCCGCCCGGGTCGGGGCCGCGGCCGGGGCGGCGCACGGCGGCGCGTACAGCCCCGACCACGCCTACGCCTTCGGCCTGGCCAGGGTCCTGGACGGGCTCGACGCGCTCATCGCGGGGCGGTAGCCGGCCCTCGGCGGGGTGGCCCGCCGTCAGCGCGGTCCCCGCTCGGCGCGGTGGCCCGCCGCCAACGCCCTCAGCGCGCCGAGCCGGCCCGCCCGTCGTACTCCCGGCGCGCCGACTCGACCTCCGGCACCCGCCGCTCCGACCAGTGCGCCAGCGCCGCGACCAGCTCCGCCGCCTCCCGCCCCAGCGGGGTGAGGCTGTAGTCGACCCGCGGCGGGATCACCGGGTGCGCCTCGCGCCGCACGAAGCCGTCCCGCTCCAGCGTCTGGAGGGTCTGGGCGAGCATCTTCTCGCTGACCCCGGCGACCTTGCGGCGCAGCTCGCTGAAGCGGTAACCGCGCTCCTCCAGCGCGCCCAGCACCAGCACGCCCCAGCGGCTGGTGACGTGCTCCAGCACGCCCCGGGAGGGGCACAACCGGTCGAAGACGTTGGCGGGGGGAAGGTCGGCCACCTGTTCGCTTACCTGCATGTCAGTACCCTACTTCGAAGTGCGTACTTTCGAAAGGTTAGTGCAGTCCCTAGGGTGAGTTCCGAGACCAGGACGGATTCGAAGGAGCATTCCCATGTACGTCGTCACCGGTGCCACCGGCCGGCTCGGCCGGCTCGTCGTCGAGGGCCTGCTGGCCGAGGTCCCCGCGGGCGAGGTGGCCGTGGCCGTCCGTTCCGCCGAGAAGGCCGCCGACCTGGCCGCGCGCGGCGTGGCCGTCCGGGTGGTCGACTACGACCGGCCGCAGACCCTGGCGGGCGCCTTCGCCGAGGGCGACCGGGTGCTGCTGATCTCGGGCAGCGAGGTCGGCCGCCGGATCCCGCAGCACCGCGCCGTGGTGGAGGCGGCCGGGGCCGCCGGGGTCGCGCTGCTCGCCTACACCAGTGCGCCGGGCGCGGCGACCTTCCGGCTGGCCGACGAGCACAAGGCGACGGAGGAGCTGATCCTCGCCTCCGGCCTGCCGTACGCCCTGCTGCGCAACGGCTGGTACACCGAGAACTACCTGGGCGACGCGGCCGGCACGGTGGCGCGCGGCGTGGTGCTCGGCAGCGCCGGGCAGGGGCGGATCGCCACCGCCCCGCGCGGCGACTACGCGGCCGCGGCCGTCGCCGTCCTGCTCGGAGAGGGCCACGCGGGCGCGGTGTACGAGCTGAGCGGCGACACCGCCTGGAGCCTGCCCGAGCTGGCCGCCGAACTGGCGGAGGCCTCCGGCAAGCCGGTCGAGTACCAGGACGTCAGCCCGGCCGAGCACCTGGCGGCGCTGGTCGGCGCGGGCCTGCCGCAGGGCTTCGCCGAGGTCCTGGTGGACGTGGACGCGGGCATCGCGCGCGGCGAGCTGGCCGGCACCCCGGGCGACCTGGCCCGGCTGATCGGCCGCCCGACCGTCCCGCTGGCCGAGTCCGTCCGGGCGGCCCTGGACGCCTGAGGCGCCCGGAGGCCCGACCGGCCCCGGCCCCCGGCGGCCGGTCCGGTCCGGCATCAGCCGATGTCATGACCAAAGTATGGAAACGGATATGACAGCCACCCCTCCCGCCCGCTACCGTCGCCTCGACACAGGCGCGCGGGAGGACGGTCGGCCATGGCGGGAACAGAGCAGCAGGACAACGGCCGGGGCCTCTGGTACGGCGTCGCCGCGTACGGCATCTGGGGCCTGTTCCCCCTGTTCTGGCCGCTGCTCGAACCGGGAGCCGCCGACGACATCCTGGCCAACCGGATGGTCTGGTCCCTGGTCGCGGTCGTCCTGCTGCTGATAGCCCAGCGGCACTGGGCCTGGATACGCCCGCTGCTGCGCCAGCCCCGCCGGCTCGCCATGCTGGCCGGCGCGGCCTCCGTGATCTCGGTCAACTGGGGCGTCTACATCTGGGCCGTCAACGCCGGCCACGTGGTCGAGACCAGCCTCGGCTACTTCATCAACCCGCTGGTCACCATCGCCTTCGGCGTGCTGGTGCTCAAGGAGCGGCTGCGCAGGGCCCAGTGGACGGCCGTGGGCGTCGGCGCCGCCGCCGTCGCCGTGCTGACCGCCGCGTACGGGCGGCTGCCCTGGATCGCGCTCGTCCTGGCGCTCTCCTTCGCCACCTACGGCCTGCTGAAGAAGCAGGTCGGGCTGAGCGGGCTGGAGAGCCTGGCGGCCGAGAGCGCCTTCATGTTCCCGTTCGCCCTCGGCTACCTGGTCTACCTGGAGGTCAGCGGGCGCGGCACCTTCGGCCACACGGTGGCCGGCTCGTACGGCTGGGGCCACTCCGGGCTGCTGATGCTCAGCGGGGTGATCACCGCGATCCCGCTGCTGTTCTTCGGCGCGGCCGCCGTCCGGGTGCCGCTGACCGTCCTCGGCCTGCTCCAGTACCTGGCGCCGGTGTTCCAGTTCCTGATCGGCGTCGCGGTGTTCCACGAGTCCATGCCGCCCGCCCGCTGGGCCGGCTTCGGCCTGGTCTGGGCCGCGCTCGCGCTGCTCACCTGGGACGCGCTGCGCCAGGTGCGGGCCGACCGCGCGGTGCGGGCCGCGGCCGTGCCGCAGCCCGCACCCGCCGAGGCGGCCGTCACGCGCTGATGTCCCGGCTGGTGAAGCGGGACCACGCCGCCGAGCCGAACACGGCCACGTAGGCGGCCTGGAGGCCGAGGTCCTTCAGCACGCCGTCCCAGTACATCGGCGCCCGCAGCAGGTCCGCGAAGCTCAGCCAGTAGTGCGAGAACAGGAACGGGCTGACGGCGTGCAGCTGGGGGAAGGCGTCCAGGATCTGGACGGTGACCACCAGCCCGACGGTGGCGGCCATCGCCGCGATGCCGCTGCCCGTCAGGGTGGAGACGAACAGCCCGATCGCCACCAGCCCGGCCAGCGAGGCCGCGACCACCAGGGCCACCAGCAGCGCGCGCAGCAGCGCGTCGCCGAGGCCGATGGTGTCCCCGGAGATCAGCGTGACCGGGCCGAGCGGGAAGAGCGCGGCGCCCGCGGCCAGGGCCGTCACCGCGACCGCCGCCGTGGCGGCCGCGCAGAACACCAGCCCGGCGGTGAACTTGGCGGCCAGCAGCCTGGTCCGCCCGGCCGGGGCGACCAGCAGGTAGCGCAGCGTCCCGGTGGCGGACTCGCCGGCCACCGAGTCCCCGGCGACCACCCCGACCGTCATCGGCAGGAAGACCGGCAGGGCGACCGCGAGGGCGGTGAAGACCAGGAACAGCCCGTTCTGGGTGGTCTGGGCGATGAAGCTCGGGCCGCCGCCCTCGCGCGGACCGTCCGTGTTGAGCTTGACCACCACCCCGATCAGGACCGGCAGCACCGCCAGGATGCCCAGCAGCACCCTGGTGCGCAGCCGGCGGAAGGTCAGGTGCAGCTCGCTGCGGAACAGGGCCAGGAACCCGGCGGCCGTCCGCGACCGCCGGCCCGCCGCCGGCGCGACCGCCTCAGCCCGCGACATCGAAGCCCTCCCCGGTCAGCGCCACGAAGGCGTCCTCCAACGTGCCGCGCTCCAGCCCGAAGCCGTGCACCCGCACCCCGGCCGCGACCAGCGCCGCGCACAGCGGGGGCAGCGCCTCCTCGTCCAGCACGCCCGGCTCGCCGTCCACCCGGTCCTCGCCCGGCACCAGGGCGGTGACCCGGTGGGCCGCGAGCACCTCCGCGGCCCGTGCCACGTCCGGGGTGCGCACCACCAGCCGGCCCTGAGCCCGGGCGGCCAGCTCGGCGACGGTGCCCTGCACCACCAGCCGGCCCCGGGACATCACCGCGGCGTGGGTGCAGACCTGCTCGATCTCGTCCAGCAGGTGCGAGGAGAGGAACACCGTGGTGCCCTCCGCCGCGACCTCCCGGACCAGCGTCCGGATCTCCCGCATGCCCTGCGGGTCCAGTCCGTTGGTCGGCTCGTCCAGCACCAGCAGCTCGCGCGGCTGGAGCAGGGCCGAGGCCAGGCCCAGGCGCTGCTTCATGCCGAGCGAGTAGGCGCGGGCCTTCTTGCCCGCCGCGGCGCTCAGGCCGACCCGCTCCAGGGCGGCGTCCACGCGCCGGCGGCGGGTGCGCGGGTCGGCGGTCGGGTCGGCGGCGTCGAAGCGCACCAGGTTGTCCCGGCCGGAGAGGAAGCCGTACAGGGCGGGGCCCTCGATCAGCGCGCCCACCCGGGGCAGCACGGTGGCGACGGACTGCGGCATCGGCTCGCCGAGGACGGCGGCCGCGCCCGAGGTGGGCGCGATCAGGCCCATCAGCATCCGGATGGTGGTGGTCTTGCCGGAGCCGTTGGGGCCCAGGAAGCCGAAGACGGAGCCGCGCGGCACGGCGAGGTCCAGGCCGTCCACGGCGAGCTGGCCGCCGCGGAAGCGCTTGGTCAGGCCGCGGGTCCGGATGACGTCGTCGGTGCGCGGGGCGGCCGGGGCGCCGGCCACGGGAGCGGTGGGGGAAGCGGGTGGAACGGGAACGGGGGCCGGGCGCGGCGCGGCGCCCGGACCCCCGGCCGACTCCGTAACGTCCCCCGTTACGGGAGCCTCGGTCATCCGTCAGTTCACCCCGGCGGCGTGCTGGAGGACCGGCAGGGTCACCGCGCCGGCCAGGACCCGGCCGTCGTCGGTGAGCAGGACGTTGAGCACCTTGGTGCTCACCAGGGTGCCGCCGGCCACCGGCTTGCCGAGCGACTTCACCAGCGCCTGCGGGTTCAGCGGCGAGGCCTTCTCCCCGCGGCCGCCGTGCTTGCCGCCCTTGGCGTCGCCCTTCGGGGCGCCGTCCACCGCGGTGGGCAGCGCGGTGGAGACGACCGTCGTCCAGCCCTCGCCGACCACGTTCAGGCCCCCGGGCAGCTCGGTGCCGTGGTGCCCGGCGGCGCCGCCCGGCGCGCCCTGGGCCGCGTCCTGCGCCTTCTGCTCCGTCACCTTGGCCCCCTTCGGGGCGGTGAACTCGAAGGTCCTGGCGTCCGGTGCGGCGAAGGACACCTGGGTGAAGCGGACGTTCAGCACGGTGCTGCCGTCGATCGACTTCACCGCCACCGACAGCGGCACCCCGTTGTCGGCGGCCACGGCGATCCGGACCTCGGCGATCGTCGAGCCGGACTGGGAGGGCTTGACGCTCAGCTGGTAGGCGTTCTGCCCGGCCACCTTGGCCGTCCCGTCGACGGTCACCGAGGTGGTGCCGGCGCTGCCGGCCAGGAACTGCCTGGCGGCCTCCTGCGGGGTGGTCGGCAGCTCGGACAGCGGCGCCCTGGCGTGCTGCTCGCCGGCGGGCCGTCCGGTCAGGTGGACCGCCGAGTTGGACGAGCTGTCCCAGGCCCAGGACTGGTCGCCGTTGCGGACCAGGGTGTAGCCGGCCATGTTCTCCAGCACGTCCACCCGCTGGCGGTCCGGGCCGTCCACCGCGATCCGCAGCGTCTGGTCCCCGCCGAGCAGGCCGAGCAGCTTGGCCTGCGGGTCCGCGGAGGAGCCCTGGGCCCCGCCGCCGTGCCCGCCGACCGCCCCGCCGAGGCCGCCGGCCGCGCCCAGCAGCTGGCCGGGCAGGCCGAGGTCGGTGGAGACGGCGACCGTCCCGGACAGCGCCTGGGTCTCGGAGCCGAGCACCTTGGCGACCAGTTGCTCGGCGCTCAGCGCCGGCAGGTCGGGGGCGCTGTCCGCGGCCAGCGCCGGGACCAGCCCCACCCCCGCGGCGATCGCCGCGACGACCGCCACCGGCACCCCGGCGCGCATCAGGACACGCCGGCGTGAGCGGTACGGCGCACCGCCGTCCAGGTCGTCCCCCGCCGCCTTCTCGTTGGTCATGGCGTCCTCAACTCCTCCGCGAACACGTGTGATTGGCCTTGCCCTCCTATTAGAGGGTGCAGCGCCGCGGCCGTCATCGCCCTGTGGGGCCAGATCAAGGTGACCTTCGTGGGTACGCCGACCCTGAGACGGCATCAGGGTTGCATCCACCCGGGGTACCACGACTGGCGTAGGGTCGCGCCATGGACGGAACCGCCACGGACTCCAGCACCCCGCCGACCGCCAACGCGATGCGCCGCGCCCTGCGCCGCGCCCGGGACGGCGTCGCCCTCGACGTGACCGAGGCGGCCGTCCTGCTCCAGGCCAGAGGCGAGGACCTGCGGGACCTGTGTACGAGCGCCGCGAGGGTCCGCGACGCGGGCCTCGAAGCGGCCGGCCGGCCCGGTGTCATCACCTACTCCAAGAGCGTGTTCATACCGCTGACCCGGCTCTGCCGCGACAAGTGCCACTACTGCACCTTCGCCACCGTCCCCGGCCGGCTGCGCCGGGACGGGCACGGGATGTTCATGTCCCCGGACGAGGTGCTGGAGGTGGCCCGCCGCGGCGCCGAACTCGGCTGCAAGGAAGCCCTGATCACGCTCGGCGACAAGCCCGAGGACCGCTGGCCCGAGGCCCGCGAGTGGCTGGACGCGCACGGCTACGACGACACCATCGCCTACGTGCGGGCGATGTCGATCCGCATCCTGGAGGAGACCGGCCTGCTGCCGCACCTCAACCCCGGGGTCATGGGCTGGACGGACTTCCAGCGGCTCAAGCCGGTCTCCGCCTCGATGGGCATGATGCTGGAGACCACCGCCACCCGGCTGTGGAGCGAGCCCGGCGGCCCGCACTTCGGCTCCCCGGACAAGGAGCCGGCCGTGCGGCTGCGGGTGCTGGAGGACGCCGGACGCAGCTCCGTGCCCTTCACCAGCGGCCTGCTGATCGGCATCGGCGAGACGTACCAGGAGCGCGCCGAGTCGCTGTTCGCGCTGCGGAAGGTCTCCCGGGCCTACCACGGCGTCCAGGAGCTGATCCTGCAGAACTTCCGGGCCAAGCCGGACACCGCGATGCGCGGCATGCCGGACGCCGAACTGGACGAGCTGGTGGCCACGGTGGCCGTCGCCCGGCACCTGATGGGCCCGGCGGCCTGCCTCCAGGCCCCGCCGAACCTGGTGGACGGCGAGTTCGAGCGGCTGATCGCGGCCGGCGTCGACGACTGGGGCGGGGTCTCCCCGCTGACCCCGGACCACGTCAACCCCGAGCGCCCCTGGCCGCAGATCGAGCGGCTGGCCGAACGCTCGGCGGCGGCCGGCTTCGAGCTGCGCGAGCGCCTCGCCGTCTACCCCGAGTACGTGCTGCGCGGCGAGCCCTGGCTGGACCCGCGGGTGCTGCCGCACGTGCGCGCCCTGGCCGACCCGGCGACCGGCCTGGCGAACCCGGACGCGGTGGTCCGCGGCCTGCCCTGGCAGGAGCCCGAGGACCTGCCGGAGTCGTACGGGCGCACCGACCTGCACACCGCCATCGACACCGAGGGCCGCACCGGCGACCGCCGGGCCGACTTCGAGGACGTGTACGGCGACTGGGAGGTGCTGCGCGAGCAGGTGATCGCCCAGGGCGCGCCCGAGCGCCTCGCGGGGGACCTGCGGGAGGCCCTGGCGGTGGCCGCGGACGACCCGACAAGGCTGACCGACGACCAGGCGCTGGCCCTGTTCCACGCGGACGGCCCGGCCCTGGACGCGCTGTGCCGGATCGCCGACGACGTCCGGCGGGAGGCCGTCGGGGACGACGTCACCTACTGCGTCACCCGGAACATCAACTTCACCAACGTCTGCTACACCGGCTGCCGCTTCTGCGCGTTCGCCCAGCGGCGCACCGACGCGGACGCCTACACCCTCTCCCTGGAGCAGGTCGCCGACCGGGCCGCGCAGGCCTGGGAGGTGGGCGCCACCGAGGTCTGCATGCAGGGCGGCATCCACCCGGACCTGCCCGGCACCGCCTACTTCGACATCGCCCGCGCGGTGAAGGAGCGGGTGCCCGGCATCCACGTGCACGCCTTCTCGCCGATGGAGGTGGTCAACGGGGCTACCCGCACCGGGATGTCGGTCCGGGACTGGCTGCAGCGGGCCAGGGAGTCGGGCCTGGACACCATCCCGGGCACGGCCGCCGAGATCCTGGACGACGAGGTCCGCTGGGTGCTCACCAAGGGCAAGCTGCCGGCCGCCACCTGGGTCGAGGTGGTCACCACCGCGCACGAGCTGGGCATCCGCTCCTCGTCCACGATGATGTACGGGCACGTCGACACCCCCGCGCACTGGCTGGGCCACCTGCGGCTGCTCGCGCAGATCCAGCAGCGCACCGGCGGCTTCACCGAGTTCGTCACCCTGCCGTTCGTCCACACCAACGCCCCGGTCTACCTGGCCGGCATCGCGCGGCCCGGCCCGACCGCCCGGGACAACCGCGCGGTGGTCGCGATGGCCCGGCTGCTGCTGCACCCGCACATCCCCAACATCCAGACCAGCTGGGTCAAGCTGGGCGCCGAGGGCGCGGCCGAGATGCTCCGCTCGGGCGCCAACGACCTCGGCGGCACGCTGATGGAGGAGACCATCTCGCGGATGGCCGGCTCGGCCTACGGGAGCTACAAGTCGGTGCGCGACCTCCAGGCGATCGCCGAGGCGGCGGGCCGTCCGCACCGCCAGCGCACCACCACCTACGGCGAGGTCCCGGCCGAGCGCCGGGCCGCGGCGCTGGCCTCGGACGGGCACCTGCCGGCGCTGCTGCCGGTGCTGGACTGAGCCCCGCGCAGCCCCGGCCGCCGGACGGGCGGCGGCCGGGGCAGGGCCGGTGGACCCCGGGGCGGCGAACCCCCGGGGGACGGGAACCGCTTCGATCGGGTCTTCGAATACAGTGCGAGGGCGCGCGCCCGGCCGAGTGTCGCGCGGCCCCCACCCCCCGAGGAAAGGCGCCCCGTCGTGATGCCACTGTGGTCACGCGCCCAGCAGCAGGACTACCGCAGCCGGGTGCGGGGCTGTCTGCTCGGCGGTGCCATCGGCGACGCGCTCGGCGCCGGCGTCGAGTTCGAGTCGCTGGAGAAGATCCGGGACCGGTACGGCCCGCAGGGCGTCACCGGCTACGTCCCCGCGTACGGGCGCACCGGCGCCGTCACCGACGACACCCAGCTCAGCCTGTTCACCGTCGACGGACTGATCCGCGCCCACGTCCGGCGGGACACCGGCAGCTGGCACCCGCCCACCGACCTGCACCTGGCCTACCTGCGCTGGGCCGCCACCCAGCGCGACTGGGGCCCGGACGAGCGCCGCCCCGACCTCGGCTGGCTCGGCCGGGAGGAGTGGCTGTACGCCCAACGCGCCCCCGGCCAGGGCTGCCTGTCCGGTCTCAGCGGCGCCGACGCCGAGCGGCTCGGCACCCTGGAGCACCCCAAGAACCCGCACTCCAAGGCCTGCGGCACGGTGGTGCGGGCGGCGCCCTTCGGGCTGCTCACCACCTGGGAGCCGGGCCTGGTGTTCCAGCTCGCGGTGGAGTGCTCGGTGCTGACCCACGGCCACCCCACCGGCTACCTCGCGGCGGGCGCGCTCGCGGTGATCGTCCAGTCCGTCGCCCGTGGCGGCACCCTGGAGGAGGGCGTCCACCTCGCGCTCGCCCTGCTCTCCGAGCGGCCGGCGCACGAGGAGACCACGGCGGCGCTGCGGGCCGCCCTGGACGCGGTGCGGGCCGGGGAGCCGTCCGCCGAGCGGGTCGAGGCGCTGGGGGAGGGCTGGGTGGCCGAGGAGGCGCTGGCGATCGGGGTCTACTGCGCATTGGTCGCGCACGACGTGCGCTCGGGCCTGCTGCTCGCGGTCAACCACTCCGGGGACAGCGACTCCACCGGCGCGGTCTGCGGCAACCTGCTCGGGGTGCTGCACGGCGACACCGCGCTGCCGCCGGGCCTGCTCGCCGGGCTGGAAGGGCGCGGGGCGATCCTCGAACTCGCCGACGACTTCGTGCTGGAGCTGGTGCACGGCGCCGAACTGCACGACCGGCGGACCCGGGAGGGCGCCGACTGGGCCGAGCGCTACCCGGTGGCGGGCTGACCCGGGGCGGTCCGACCCCGGGCCGCCGTGCCCCGGGTGCCGGTCCGGTCCCCGGGCCGCCGCCGTGGCAGGCGGGCGCCCGCAGCGGGAGCCGCCCGTGGCGCAGGCCGTCGCCGGGGGCGACGACCACTGCCACGGGCGACCGGTCCGAGTGCGGAACCGGGGAGGATCAGCCGGGGAGCCCGCCGAAGGCGCCGTCCGCCGCCGCCGAGGCGAAGGCGTTCCAGGCCTCGGCCGAGAAGCGCAGCTGGGGGCCCCGGGGGTCCTTGGAGTCCCGGACTGCCACCTCCCCGGCACCTGGGACGGCGATCTCCACGCAGGCGCCCTGGCCTCCGCTGTGACTGCTCTTGCGCCAGTGGGTTCCGTACTCGGACGGGGTGATCATTCGTCGAATTCCTTCTCGATGTCGGCTATCAGCGACCGGCTCTCCGCGACACCGAGGGCGGCCGCTCTCAGGTAGTCGTACAGACCGGTATAGCGGCGCACGTCCGCCTCCTTCTCCAGGTAGAGATCGCTCGTCACACCTTCGAAGTAGACAACCGTGGAATCGGCTGACTCGGGGAACTCCAGCAGAGAGAATGTCCCGGTCATGCCGGGATGGGCCCCGTGCGAGAACGGGATCACCTGGATGGTGATGTTCGGGCGCTGGCTGAGCTCCAGCATCTGCCGCAGCTGCCGGGCCATCACCGCCCTGCTGCCGACCTCGCGGCGCAGCACCGCCTCGTCTATGACGGTCCACAGGCTGCCCAGCTGGTTCTCGCCGTGGATGCGCTCCTGGCGCTTCATCCGGACCTGCACCCGGCGCTGCACCGCGACCGCGTCGGTGTCCGGCTGGGTGCCCTCGACCACGGCCTGGGCGTAGTGCTCGGTCTGGAGCAGGCCGGGGACGAAGGAGGACTCGTACGCGCGGATCGAGGAGGCCTCGGCCTCCAGCCCGATGTAGACGCTGTACGGCGTCGGCATGTCGTTGAAGTCGTGCCACCAGCCGCGCTGGCGGGACTCCCTGGCCATCTCCATCAGGCTGGCGCGCAGCTGGTCGTCGGGCACCTTGTAGACGTCGCAGAGGTCGCGCACGTCGCGCTGGCTGATGCTGCGGCGGCCGTTCTCCAGCCGACTGATCTTCGACTGGGAGACCATCAGGCGGCCGGCGACCTCCTCCGCCGTCATGCCCAGGCTCTCGCGGAGCTTGCGCAGCTCCGAACCGAGGCGCCGGCGGCGCACGGTGGGATTGACGTTGGCGGACACTTCGACCTCCGGCCGGACCTCTGGTGCTCGTTGGAACGGCAGTCCTCGGAACACTTCGGACATTGGGACCAACCCCCCTGACGTGGAGCAGCATGTCACCTTGGGCCAGGTCGGCGCCGGGGAATCCTGGCAGCGCGGTAGAACAGATCATCGGAAAAGCCCTTCCGCCGGACAGCGAAAGCCCCCAGGTGGTAATGCGGCTCGGGTGACTCGGACGGGTGCTGCGAGGGCCCTCCCCGGACCGGCCCGCACCTGCCCCCGGCAGGTGCGGGAGCGGGCGGTAGCCGGGCGTCCGGGGACGGCGAAGGGGCGGTCGCCGGGCGACTCGCGTCGCGGGGCGACCGCCCCTCGGTGCTGGTGGTGCTGCCGGCGGTGCGTGCCGGTCGTGCGGGCCGGCGGTGCGGGCCGGTCGTGCGTACGGTGCATCCGGTGCTCGTCGTGCTCCTGGCGCCGGGGGCACCGGTCGTGCGACGGGTCGCTCAGCGCCCCCGTGCGGTGCGGGCCGTGCGGTGCGCGCCGCCGGGTGCGCGGCCGGTGGTGTCGGGCGCCGGGACGGCTGCCCGCCGGGCCGTGCGGACCGCCGTGCTCAGCGCGCGCCGACCCGGGAGGCGGGAACCCGCCCGCCCGAACCCCGGCCCGCGGTGCGGGCGCCGGGGCGGCCGGCAGCGGCCCCGGAGCCCTGGGAAGAACGGTTCTGCTGTGTCGGTAGGCCGTTCTGCACGTCCATCACGGCGTGCGCGACCATCCCGCCCAGCGGGTCGTACCGGATCAGGTCGCGCAGCCGCGAGCGCGAGGAGCGGCCCTCGTTGCCCGGGTACAGGTGCTTGCCCAGTCCGACCGAGTGGGCCAGCGCGGCGAGCGCGGCCGTCCTCGGGTCCGGCGGCACACCGGTGCGGATGGCGGTGTCCAGCCGCTGCTTGATCGCGGCGTTGGTGCAGTCGTCGGACGCCTGGTACCGGGTCGTCGGCAGCACCCCGCACACCTGGCCCGGCACGGCCGTGACCATGCCGCAGCGCTCCAGGTGCGCCAGGTACGTCTGCCGCAGCCCCAGCCGGGGCCCGCCGATCCAGTGCGCCGCGCGGACCGGACTGCCGCGTCGGCGCAGCAGTTCCAGTGCGTGGTCAAGGGTCGGGTCGCCGGTCGGTCGTGCGAGCACGACGGCGATCCGGTCTCCCTCCGGTACGATCCGTCCGGCCAGGGACAGCTCGACGAGCTGCGCCCCGGCGAGTCCGAGGTCGAGGGTCTGCGGCTGCGCCGTGGTACCCGTGGTCGGGTCCAAAGCGAGCAGCAAGAGTTCCTCGGGAACAGTTCTGCGGCTCTTGCCCATCCAAGCCTCCCCGCGTGGATGAGAGACAGGGTGACGCCTCTCACACGGGCTTGTCGAGTACGCCTCCGAATCGTGACCTTGCGGTGAAGGCGCGGAACCGGCGGCGGCCGGGCCTGCGTCTGACCGGTGAACAGACCGCGGTGCGGCCGGGCGAGGACGATAAGCGCCGGTCGGGCGGGGTGTGCGCGGCCGGAACGGCCGCCGGTGGCGGAGACTGTACAGGTACACGGAGCGGGGCGTCGGCTTCCCGAAATCGGGTTCGCCGGTGCCCCGCCGGGCGTTGAGGAGGCTGGGATACGTGGGCGAGTCCCCCGACAGGGTGCTGAGGGACGGCGACGAGCGGCAGCGGGACCGCGAGCGCGAACGGACCGGTACGCCGGCCGGCGCCGCCGAGCCGGCCGAGGGCGGCTCCGCCCCCGCGGCCGACGGGGCGTCGGACGCGGCTGCCGGGAGCTCCTCCGACACCACCGCGGACGGCCCCGCGGAGACCTCCGGCGGGACGGCCCCGGAGGCGTCCGGCGACGCCCCGGTGACGGTGCCCCAGGGGGGCTCCACCGTGCAGCTGCGTGTCCGGGATGTGGACAGCAGGACGACGATGCTGCGGCTGCCGGTGGACAACAGGACCACCGCGCTGCGGCTGCCCGAGGAGCTGGTGAAGGCTGCCGGCAAGGAGAGTTCCGAAGGTCCGGGCGCGAAGGGGGCGCCCGCGCCGGAGGCCGCGGAGCCGGCCGGGGCCGCCGGGCGTCCGGTGGCCGCCGACCCGCGTCTCGCCATGCGGACGGGCGGTGCGGTGGCGGGGCGGTCGGCACAGGGCGCCTCGGAGCGGCCCTCCGGGAGTGCCCCGGAGGGTGCCTCCGAGGGTGGTCCCGAGGGTGGTCCCGAGGGTGGCGGAGGGGCGGTCCGGACGGACGCCGCGAAGGCCGCCGGGAAGGCCGCCGGGAAGACGGCGTCGGCGGAGGAGTCCGCGGCGGTACCGGCCGAGGAGCCGAGCGGGAAGACCGCCGGATCGGACGCCGGGAAGGAGGCTGACGGAGCGGACGCGGATGCCGACGAAGCGGCCGCCGAGGCCGCCGGGGCCCAGCTGGCCGAGGAGAACGGCTCCGAGGACGCTCCCGCCAAGGGCGACATGACCCTCGCGCTGACCAAGACCGGGCAGCCTGGTCAGCGCTCGGGCCGGGCCGAGAAGCCGGAGAAGCCGGTGCCGCTGCGCGCCGCCGCGGCCGCCGCCGTCCCCTCGACCGGCACCGTGCCGGAGCCGAAGCCCGAGCCGAAGCCGAAGCCGGAGCCGCGACCGAAGCCCGAGCCGCGACCGGAGCCCGAGCCGACCCCCGGTCCGGCCCCGCTGCCGAAGCCGACCCCCGAGCCCGCCCCCGTACCGGCCCCGAAGCCGCTGCCGCAGCCGGACCCGCGGCCGGTGCCGCCTGTCCCGCCGCTGCCCAAGCCCGAGCCGCTGCCCTCGCCGGAGCCGCTGCCCTCGCCGGAGAACACCGCCGAGGCGATGCAGGTGCTGGCCTCCCTCAACGCCCGCCCGGTGTCGCCGCTGCGGCGTGCCCTCAAGCGGGTCACCATCTGGACGGTCTTCTTCGCCGTGGTGCTCGGGGCGCTCGCGGTGGCCCAGCTGCTGCGCCCGCTGCCGGACCCCAAGCCGAAGATGACCGCCGCCGGGAGCTACAGCTTCTCCGGCGACGCGCTCGACCTCGCCTGGCCGGCCAAGGGCCAGTCCGCCGCCGAGGTGGTCGGCGTCGGCAGCCTCGGCAGCTCTGGCCAGGAGACGCCGTCCCCGATCGCCAGCGTCACCAAGGTGATGAACGCCTACCTGATCCTCCAGAAGTTCCCCCTGAAGAAGGGGGAGAGCGGCCCGAAGATCACCGTCGACAAGCAGGCCGCCCAGGAGTCCGGCAACGTCGACGAGTCCCGGGTGACGCTCACCGAGGGGCAGGTCATCACCGAGTACCAGGCGCTGGAACTGCTGATGCTGCCTTCGGCCAACAACGTGGCCCGGCTGCTCGCCCGCTTCCACTCCGGCTCCGAGGACGCGTTCGTCAAGCTGATGAACGACACCGCGACCAAGTTCGGCATGGCCAACACCGTCTACGCCGACCCGGCGGGCTTCAGCTCCGACACCAAGTCCACCGCCAAGGACCAGCTGAAGCTGGCCGAGCAGGTCATGCAGGACGAGATCTTCCGACAGATCGTCTCCACCCCGGAGACCAACTTCAACAACGTGAAGATCTCCAACACCAACAACCTGATCAACCCGAAGACCGGCGTCATCGGCGTCAAGACCGGCTCCAGCACCCCGGCCGGCGGCTGCCTGATGTGGGCCGCGTACAAGGAGATCGGCGGCGTGCAGCGGCTGATCCTCGGCGTCACGCTCGGCCAGCAGGCCACCTCGCCCAACCCGGGCGACGGCATCCTGCCGACCGTGCTGAAGGTCAGCGGCAAGCAGATCCAGGCCGCGCAGAACGGCGTGACCGGTCAGACCGTGGTGAAGAAGGGCGACGTCGTCGGCTCGGTCGAGGACGGGCTCGGCGGCAAGGTCCCGCTCGTCGCCACCAGGGACCTGGTGGTGGCGGGCTTCCCCGGCATCTCCGGCACCGTCACCCTGGACACCTCGAAGATCGGCCACAGCGAGCCGGCCGGCAAGGAGGTCGGCATGCTGCGGGTGGGCGCGGGCAGCGACAAGGTGGAGGTCCCGGTGGCCCTCCAGGCGGACCTGAACCCGCCGTCGATCCAGTCCCGGCTGCTGCGCACGCTGTGAGCCGCTGAGGCCTCGGGCGCACGGAGGAGGGAGGGGAGCCGGTCCGCACCGGCTCCCCTCCCTCCTCCGCTTCCGGCCCGCCCGGTCGCCAGGCGTCCGCGGCCGCTAGCGGCCGCTAGGCGTCCCGGTCGAGCAGTGCGAGGGTGAGGCCGCCGAGCGGCGTCACCCGGTCCGGGTCGCCGTAGCGGGCGCGGAGCACCTGCGCCTGGTCCGCGGGCACCGCGCCCAGCGGGTCCTGGGTGTCGCCGAGCACCAGCAGCCATATCCGGGAGGCGCCGCCCAGGCAGTCCGCCGGCTGCGAGCAGGGCGTCGGCGAGAGCTCCTCGGCGTCGTCGGCGCTCTGCGCGACGAAGACCGGGTAGGGCGCGACGTGCGGGGCCAGGTAGTAGCTGACACCCGGCCAGGCCATCGCCCAGGACTGGTCGCCCAGCGGGGCCGCCAGCCCGTCCCCGGAGCGGTAGCCGGCCGATATCTCCCGGGCCGCCGCCTTGAACGGCTCATGGGAGCCGCTGTGCGCGTCGGTGTACCGCACCGCGGACTGCTCCGGCAGCGCCGCCACCGCGGGGACCGCCAGCACGGCGGCGGTCAGCAGCCCGGCCGCCGCGGCCGACCCCCGGGGCGCCCACGCCCGCCGACGGGCCAGGGCCCGCACCGCGCCGTACAGCGCCCCGGCGCCGCCGCCGGCCAGCACAGCCCAGGCGGGCACCGTGAACAGCAGGTACCGCCCGAGGAAGTACGAGGTGTCGCCCAGCCGGGACACCAGCCAGACGCCCACCACCGGGAGTTCCGCGAGCAGCAGCACCTGCCAGGCCCGGCTCCGGCGGCCGGGCAGCACCAGCGCCGGCAGCGCCAGCAGGAGGAAGGAGTAGAACACGAGGTCCGAGCCGAACAGGCGCTCGCCGAAGTAGGCGAGGCCGCGCATCGAGGGGGCCGGGATCCAGCCCAGCTGCCGGTCCGACTGCCGACTGCCCAGCAGGACCACCGGCAGCACCGGCAGTGCCGCCACCGCGACCGCGAGCGGGTACTGCCACAGCAGCCGCCGGTCCGCCGCCGGGCGGGTGCGCCACAGGTGCAGCGCCAGCAGCGCCGCCTGGCCGGCGACCGTGCTGAAGGAGACCAGGTGCCCGGCGCCGGCCAGCGCCATGGCCGCGCAGTACGGCGCCCAGCACCGGAGGGTCGGCCGCTCCAGCGCCCGCAGCAGGAAGTACGAGGCCGCCGCGACGGCGCAGGTCACCAGGGCGTAGGAGCGCGCCTCCTGGGCGTACCGGGAGACCTCCGGGACCACCGCGAGCAGCAGCCCGGCGCTGACCGCCGCGACCCTGCTGCCGAACAGCCGCCGGGCGGTGAGCGCCACCAGCGCCGCCGCCCCGGCCATCGCCAGCACGGAGGGTATTCGCAGCGAGACCGCCGAGTCGCCGAACACCGCCGTCCAGCCGTGCATCAGCAGGTAGTACGCGCCGTTGCTGGCGTCCACGTGCTGGAGCAGTCGCAGCAGGTCGTCCAACGAGCGGGTGGCCACCGTCCAGGTCGCCACCTCGTCCCGCCACAGGTCCGGCGCCCCCAGCCGGTACCCGCCCACCGCCAGCATGACCACCGCGGGCCACAGCCACACCTGCCCCACCAGCCGGCCCACCGGGTGCACAGCAGGTCTCATCGGGTCCTTCGTCTCCTTAACGCGACGGGCCGGGGCGGATCCCGCCCTGCCCGGCAGGCTACTTGACCGGCTCTGACACCCCGTCGGCCGCCCGTACCCCCTCCGTCACCCCGCGCCCCAGCCCCGATCCGGTACGCTGTGAACGGCCTGGTAGCACCCGGGCCGCGCCTCAGTAGCTCAGGGGATAGAGCACGGCTCTCCTAAAGCCGGTGTCGCAGGTTCGATTCCTGTCTGGGGCACAGCGAATGCGCAGGTCACAGGCCCTTCGTCCATACCGGGCGGGGGCCTGTGCCATGTCCCGGCACGGCTCGGCGCCCCGCCCCGGGCCGTGTCAGCGGCTCGTCCGGTCCGTTCTCCGGGGTGTCCCGCGGTGGGGCCGGGAGGTGGCCGGATATTCCGCCGGGTCCGAACCTTCGGTCCGGTAGGCTGCGGCCCAGACGTTTTTGAACTAGTTCAATCGCTGGGGGGCCGGTGTACCGTCACCGTTTCATGATGTCCGCTGCCGTCGTCGCGGCAGTGGTCGGGCTGGTGCCCGTCGCGGCGCAGGCGGCGACGCCGTCGGCTGCGGGTGGGGGCCGGGCCGCGAACGCCACCGCGCCGAGCGCCGGGAACGGGGCCGGGGCCGTGAAGGGGGCCGCGGAGCAGAAGGCGGCCGTCGAGGCCGCGGCCGAGCAGTCCGCGAAGGAGGCCCTGGCGGCGGACACCGCCGCCAAGGCCGAGGCCAGGGCGGAGCCGAGGGCCTCCGCCGCCGACCCGTACTTCAAGGTGTCGAAGGGCGCGGGGCCCACCTCCAACGCGCACGCCATGGCGATGGCGCTCGGTGTGGTCACCGACCTTCCGGACGGCGTCATCGGCTACCGGGTCGACTGGGGCGACGGCGCGGTCGAGACTCCGCACGGCCTGACCAAGGAGGACCTGTTCCTCAAGCACACCTTCAGGAAGGCGGGCTCGCACACGATCACCGTCACGGCGACGGACCTGTTCACGAAGGTGACCGACACCACCACCTTCGACGTGGTGCTGAGCGGCTCCGAGTTCACCCCGGTCGTGCCGACCCGGCTGCTCGACACCCGGGACGGCACCGGGGCTCCGGCCGCGGGCGCGGTCGCCGCGCTCGGCACCACCCGGGTGAAGGTGGGCGGCAACGGCGGGATCCCGGAGGGGGTGTCGGCGGTGGCGTTGAACATCACGGCGACGAACGCGGTGGCGGACGGCCATGTGATCGCGTTCGCGTCCGGTACGGCGCAGCCGTCGACGTCGAACGTGAACTTCGCGGCCGGGCAGACGGTGCCGACGCTGGCGATCGTGCCGGTGGGTGCGGACGGGTACGTGGAGTTGGTCAACCGCAGTGCGGGGACGCTGGATCTGGTCGCCGATGTGACGGGGTACTTCAGCCGGACCGCGGCGAACGGGTACACCTCGGTGAAGCCGGCCCGGATCGCGGACACCCGTGAGGGGCGGGGCACGGTGGCGGGGCAGGTGGCGGGGCAGAGCGGTTTCGAGCTCCAGGTCGCCGGTCAGGGCGGGCTGCCGGCCCAGGGGGTGGCGGCGGTGGCGCTCAATGTGACGGTGACCGACCCGCAGGGCTCCGGGCACCTGACGGTGTCCCCGAGCGGGCAGGTGTCGGCCACGTCGAACCTGAACTTCGTGCCGGGGCAGACGGTGGCCAACGCGGTGATCGTGCCGGTCGGCCCGGACGGCAAGGTGACCGTTCGCAACGGCTCGTGGTCCGGCGCGGACGTGATCGTGGACGTCACCGGCTACTACAGCGCGGACGGCCGGGCCGCCTACATGCCGACGGAGCCCACTCGGAGGTACGACGACCGCGCCTGGGGCGGGAGCCTCGCCGGACAGGACTACTACCGGCACTACGTGCCACTGTTCTTCGAGTCGCTCGACTCCGTCGTCATGAACGTGACGGTGACCAACACCCAGGGCAGCGGGCACCTGTCGGTCGCGCCGGACCCGAACCGGTCGGCCGACTACTCGTCCGGCAAGGCCGTCCGGCCGACGCCGCCGGACTCCTCCGTCCTGAACTGGGAGAAGGGCGCCACGGTGTCCAACCTCGTGCAGGCGAGCCTGAAGGACACCGACACGATCGACGTGTGGAACCGGAGCTGGTCGCCGACCAATCTGATCATCGACGTGTTCGGCACGTACGAGACGAGCTGACGCCGCACCGGACCCGTCGGCCGGCCGTCCGTCCCTCCGGGGGCGGGCGGCCGCGGCGTTCGGGGGCGGGGAGTTCCGGGGCCTGCGGCGTTCCGGGGGCGGGGAGTTCCGGTGCCGGGCCGGTTGCGCGGCCGAGGCCCTCAGGGGCGGCGTACCCCTGCGGGAGGAGGCGGCCGGGGAGACCGTCCGTCCACGGTGTGATCATGAAGCAGACCTCGTGCCGACGGCACGCGGCCGCCCCGCTCCTAGGCTCGTCGAGACCCCTGCCGGAGCACCGATCCGGGCCGGGGCGGACGAGCCGGGGAACCATGACGACGTACCGATACACCGTGGCCGAGCTGCGCGGACAGCTGCGCCAACTGCTCCTGAGCGGCGCCGCGATCGCGCTGGGAGTGGCCTTCCTGATCGCCTCCGTCAGCGGCAGCGGAGCACTGGTCGACTCCTACCGCCAGACCGCGGCCGCCGAGGTCGGACCGGCCGACATCCAGATCACCGGCAAGGCCGCGGCCGGCGGCCTGGACCCGGCCGCCACGGAGCGGGCCCGGCGGACCGCCGGGGTGGCGGCGGTCGCCCCGCGGCTGACCGGCAAGGGCGGGGTGCTGACGGCCGACGGGCGGCCGCTCGACCGCACCGCCGCCGTCAGCGCGGTCGCCGAGGACCCGGCGCTGCGCTGGCAGTTGCTCAGGGACGGCCGCTGGCCCGCCTGCCCCGGCGAGGTGCTGCTCGACACCGGGACCGCGCAGCGGCTGGACGCCGCCGTCGGGGCGGAGGTCCACCTGACGCGGGCCGACGGCAGTGCCGCCACCGCCCGCCTGGTGGGCACCCTGGACGGACGGGGCGCCCCGAGCCTCGCCGGCGCCCCGATCATCGGCGTCCCGGCGGGCGCGGTCGCCGCGTACGCGACCGGTGTCGGCACCGAGCGGCTCGACGTCAGGGCCGCCCCGGACGCCTCCCGGACCGCGACCGTCGAGGCCCTGCGCGCCGCCCTCGGCCCCGACGTCCGGGTGCACACCCGGGAGGCCTCCGTCACCGAGGCGGCCCGGCCGAGCAGCACCCTGTACGGGGTGGTGCTGGTCGCCGCGCTCTCCTTCGTCCTGATCGCCCTCGCGGTGGCCCGGATGGTGGTCGGCAACACCTTCACGGTGGTGCTCGCCCAGCGGACCCGCCAGCTCGCCCTGCTGCGCTGCGTGGGCGCCGACAAGCAGCAGCTGCGCCGGCTGATCCGCCGCCAGGGGCTGCTCCTCGGGCTGGGGGCCTCGGCGACGGGCGTGCTGCTGGGTGTCGCCCTCGGCGCGCTCGGCACGGCCGTGGTCGGCGGGCTCGACCTCGGACCGGTGCACCTGTCGCTGATGCCCTCCCCGCTGACCTGCCTGCCGGCCGGGCTGTTCGGCGTCCTGCTGACCCTGCTGGCCGTCCGCGGCCCGGCGAAGGCCGCCGCGGCCGTACCGGCGGTCGCCGCGCTCGGCGGCACCCCGGCGCCGGCCGGCGGAGCGGCCCGGACGCGGGCCGCGGTGTGGACCTCGGTGCTGCTGGTCGCCGGTACCGCGCTGCTGGCGGCCGGGGTGCTGACCCCACCGCCGCTGTCGCTGCTCGCCGTCACCGTCGGCGCCATCGCCGGCTTCTTCGGGGTGCTGCGGCTCTCCCACCGGGTGCTGCCCGCGGTCGTCGCGGTGCTCGGCCGGCCCGCCCGGCGGCTCGGCGGCACGGCCGGGCGGCTCGCCACCCAGCAGCTGCGGCTCAACCCGGGCCGCACCGGGGCGACCGGCTCGGCGCTGCTGCTCGGCGTGACGGTGATGGTCGGCGCGGTCACCGCGCTGGACATGACCTCGCGGTCGCTGGTGCCCGTGGTGTCCGCGCGTCAGCCCGGGGTCTTCTCGGCGACCGCCACCGGCGGCGGCGCCCTGCCCGCCGGGGCGCTCGACGCAGTGGGCGCACTCGGCGCACTCGGAGCCGGGCAGGGGCTGACCGTGGCCGCCGTCCGGTCCGCCACCGTCGAGGTCGACGGCCGGCCCACCGTGGTCGCCGCCGTCGACCCCGCCCGGCTCAACTCCTCGACGGACGACGTGGACCGGGCCCGCGCGCTCCCCGAGGGCGGCGCACTGAGCGGCCGTGGCGAGAGCGGGGTGCGCCGGGTCGGCGGCGTCGAGCTGCACCTCCAACCCGGGCGCAGCAGCCTGCCGTTCGCCCTCCAGGGCGGCGCCACCCTGCTGGTGACGCCCGCCACCCTGGACCGCCTCGCCCCCGGTGCCCCCGTCACCACGGTCTGGATCAGCCCGGCGGCGGGCGCCGACCGGCCGACCGCCCGTCGCGCCCTGGACCGCGCCCTCGCCGAGCACCCGCAGGTCACCGTCACCGACACGGCTGCCCAGGCGGACACCCTGGGTTCGTTGCTGGACCGGCTGAAGACCGTCAGCATGGTCCTGCTGTCCTTCTCCGTCGCCATCGCCGGCCTCGGCGTCGCCGCCACCCTGATGCTCAGCATCAGCGAACGCTCCCGCGAGATCGGCATGCTGCGCGCGATCGGGATGTCCCGCGAACAGCTGCGCCGGATGCTCACCCTGGAGGCGCTGCTGCTCTCCCTGGCCGGAGCCCTGGTCGGTACCGCCCTCGGCACCGTCTACGGCTGGGCGGCCGCCCGCTCGATCACCTCCACGGTGGGGACGGTCGGCACCCCGCCGGTCCTCCCGGTCCTGGCCGCCCTGGCCCTGACCGTCCTGGTCGGTCTGGCCGCCGCGGTGCTCCCGGCCCGCAGGGTCGGGCGGATGAGCGCGGTGGCGGCGATGCGGTCCGCCTGACCGGCGCCGCCGGGCCCGCCGGTGGGGGCGGGGCTCGCGCTCGGGGGTGCTCCGCAGAACGGCGGGGTCGAGGTCGGCGACGAGGAGTTCGGGTCCGTCCCCGCCCGCCTCGGCGATCAGCCGGCCGTCCGGGCCCCGGAGCGCGCTGCGGCCGCAGACGTGCGGCCGCCGGTGGGGCCGGTGTGGTGGGGGAGCACCGCGCAGAGGGTGCTGTCGAGCGTGGCGGCCGGGGCGTGCCCGGGGAGTCCGGAGTGGCAGCAGAGGCCGAGGCCGAGCCGCCAGCCGTCCCGTTCTGCGGTGCTGCCCCGCCGCTCGGGGCGGTGGTGGCCCCGCCCTCGGCTCCGGCCGGGGCTGCCCGTCGCAGCGGGTGACGAGGGCGCCGTCCGGCCCGAGGGCGACGGCGGAGAGGCGCAGCTGCCCGCCGTCCCGCACGGCGGCGTCGACGGCGGCGGCCGGGCCGGCCCCGCGGCAGGCCTCGGCCACCGGCGCGAGGCACGGATCGCCGGTGGCCGGGCCGGACCGCGTACCTGACGGGGACGGAGCTGATCGGCTCGGGCCCGTAGCCGGAGGGGGACTTCTCCGCGGACGGCACCAGCCGGGAGGTCCCCGGACACGGCCGGGCCCGGACAGGGCCCGGACAGGGCCCGGACGGTGGCGATCCGCAGCGGGCGCGCGGGGCAACCGGTGGGAGCGGCGGGAGCGGCGGGAGCGAGGCCGGCGGTGGGCCGGGACGTGGCCGCCGACCCGGAGCCCGGCGCCGCGGCCCGGCGCCTGCGGCCCGCGGCGGGCTTCAGCGGACGGTCTCGTCCGGGCGTTCCGCAGCGTGGCCCGGGGCTTGCGCCCGGGCGTGGAACGGTTCCTCGCCGTACGGCGGGGCGGCGGCGGTGCGCTGGGGGCGTCCGCCCGACACGAGGACCCGCTGGACCCGGGGCCGGGTACGCCAGTTGACCCTCCGTACGTCCCGGGCCAGCGCGCCGGGGCGCCAGAGCTGGATCACCGCGGTCACGGTGCCCAGCACGGCCCCCGCGGCCAGCCAGCCGGCCAGCACGTCGCTGGGCCAGTGCACGCCGAGTGCAACCCGGGTCCAGCCGACCGTCAGCACCGCCGCCGCGGCCACCGTGCAGGCGGCGGTCCGGCCGCGCCGGCGGACCCGGTACCAGAGCAGGCCGACCAGGACGGCGCAGGTGATCGCCGAGGCCATGGCGTGCCCGGACGGGAAGGGCGCTCCGACGGCGTGCGAGAGCGGATCGGGGAAGGAGGGGCGGTGGCGGCCGAAGGCCAGCTTCAGCGCCCACTGGGCGCCCCAGCCGACCAGGGCCTGGGCGGCCACCCAGCCGGCCAGCACCCGGGCGCCGATCAGCCAGAGCCACCCGGCGGCGATGCCGAGCAGTGTGCGCATCGTGACGGGGCCGCCGATGTCCGAGAGGGTCTGTACCGCGGCCGTCCAGATCCGGTGCTCCCGGCCGGCGGCGTGCAGATCGCCGATCCACTCCTGGTCGAAGTGGACCAACGGGCGCCACTGGCCGGTGACCAGGGCCGCCAGCAGGCCGAACAGCGCGGCACAGCCCAGCGCGAGCACGGCGTCCCGGAGGAGACTGCGGTTACGCGCCGTGAGGGCGGTCGTGCTGTTGGTCAGGTGCATGGCTGACACCTTCCCAGTGTGCTGTGCCGAGCAAGGGCCGGAGTGATAGCGATTCGGCATCGGTTCTGCGGAGGACCTGCGTGCGCCGGGGTGCGGCCCCGCCCGCCGGAGGGCGCGCGCGGGAACGCCGGCGGCCGCTCGCGGGTTCAACGGGGGGACGGCGTCCGCGTGAGGGTCGGGTGAAGAAAACGATCCCGGAACGGTCGCCCGGCGGTACGGGATGTGCCCAACTGGTCACCCACTGTCCAGAACCGGGGTGAAAACCGGCAGGATACTGCATCGCTGGGAAGAATCTGAGCGACTTGGGAATGTTGTCCGGAATCTGTTCGTTGGATCGTTACGTGTGAGCCCGCAGGGGCCCGCACTTCTTGCCCTCACGAGGCAGGCAGGCAGACCTCGGCAACACCAGCAAAGGGAGCAAGCATGGCCACCCGTGCCGTCGTTCGCGACAGGGCCGACCGGAGTCGCGCGGCCCGCCCGACCAACCTGGAGGCCGACCGCGACCTGGTCGGCATGTACCTCGACGAGATCGCCAGGACGCCCCTGCTCGATGCCGCCGAGGAGGTCGAGCTCTCGCTGCGGATCGAGGCCGGCGTGTACGCCCAGCACCTGCTGGACGAGGCCGAACTCCCCGAGGGCGTCACGCGCGAGGAGTTGGAGGCGATAGCCGCCGACGCCGAGCGCGCCAAGGACGTCTTCATCCGCTCCAACCTCCGGCTCGTGGTCGCCGTCGCCCGCCGCTACCCGCGCAGCGGCCTGCCGCTGCTGGACCTCATCCAGGAGGGCAACGCCGGCCTGGTGCGCGCCGTCGAGAAGTTCGACTACGCCAAGGGCTTCAAGTTCTCCACCTACGCGACGTGGTGGATCCGGCAGGCGATCACCCGCTCCATCGCCGACCAGTCCCGCACCATCCGGCTGCCCGTGCACCTGGTGGAGGAGCTGGGGCGGATCCGGCGGGTGCAGCGGGAGAAGTCCAAGGAGCTGGGCCGCGAGGCCGAGCCGGCCGAGATCGCGGCCGAGCTGGACACCACCGAGGCCCGGATCAAGGACGTACTGGACTGGGCGCGCGACCCGGTCAGCCTCAACATGGCGGTGGACGACGAGGGCGAGACCCAGTTCGGCGACCTCGTCGAGGACACCGGGGCCACGTCCCCCGAGGACGCCGTGATGGTCATGCTCCGCCGTGAGGAACTGGACGGCCTGATCGGGCGGTTGGACGACCGCACCGCCTCGATCATCCGCTCCCGCTACGGCATGGAGGACGGCCGCGAGCGCACCCTCACCGAGGTGGGCAAGCAGCACGGCCTCACCCGTGAGCGGATCCGCCAGATCGAGAAGCACGCGCTGGCCGAGCTGAAGAAGATCGCCGACCACGCGGGCTTCGAAGCAGCCTGAGCAGCCGCCTGGCACCGCCTCGTCCGGGCCCTGGTACGGAGCGCTCCGCACCAGGGCCCGAGGCGTGCCCCGGGGCTCTTAGGCTGGAAGGACGGAAGGCGGAACGAGTGGACGGGGTGGACGGAGTGGACGGCGTGAGCGAGCAGGGACGGGAAGAGGGCCGGGAGCAGGGCTCGGCGCAGGAGCCGCGGAAGGACGGGGCCGCCAGGGCCCGGCTGGTCTTCCGGGACCCGCTGGACCAGCAGTCCCGCGACGACACCGACGCCGGTTGGGGCGGGCGCCCCGGCGCGGGGGAGAGCGGTGCACGGGGGCTGGACTGGTACCTGAGCCAGCGCCCGCCGCACCACGGGGACTGAGGGGCGGGACCGGGGGCGGGCGGTGCCCGCCGGTCAGCGCAGCGGCGCGACCAGCGCGTCGCGGATCTGGGTCAGCAGTTCGACCTCCTTGGCCTCGGCCTCGGCCGCCTTCTCGGTGGCGCTCTTGCGGTGCGCGGCCAGCCGGTTCATCGGGACGATCAGGAAGAAGTAGACGACCGCCGCGGTGATCAGGAAACTGAGCGCGGCGCTGAGCACCGATCCCCACAGGATGAGGATCCCGGACGTGACCTCACCGGTCGGGCTGACCTCGCAGGGCCCCTTGAGGCAGGAACTGTAGGACGCGAGGTCCTTGGTCCCGAACACCCCAACGATCGGATTGATCACGCCTTTGACGAAGGCGTTGACGATGTTGGTGAAGGCCGCGCCGATGACGACGGCCACGGCGAGTTCGACGACGTTTCCACGCAGCAGGAATTCCTTGAAGCCCTTCATGCCGCCTCGAACGACGCCGCCGTCCACCGGTTACGGGTGATCTTCCGGAGCCCCGGACTGACAACCCGTCCGGCCCAGCGCGCCGCCCGGGGGCGGCGGCAGCCCGGCCCGCGCGGGCCCCAGTGCGAGCGCCGCCGCCACCGCGAGCAGCACCAGGCCGGGGACGCCGGCCCGCCGCCCCGCGCTGCGCCAGCGGTGCCACCCGCCGCAGCCGCGCCGGATCGGCGGGAAGCTCGGCAGCTCCTGCCGGGGCGGTACGGCGGGAGCGGGCAGCGGCAGGGGGAGGGGGAGGGAGAAGCTCGCGGTCGTCATCGACGGACCTCCGGGTGTCGGCGGACCGGCCCCTCGCGGACCGGATGCCCACACGATGGGCGTTTCCGGCGAACTCGGAAAGCACTTTCCCCAGGCCTGTGGACAACCCGGGCCCTGTGGACAACTTCGTTCGCCCGTCCGGGTGAGGCGGCCCCTCCCGAGCTGACCGAAGGCGCCCCCGCGCGTCCTCCGGGCCGCCCCCGGGGCCGGTTGAGCCCGTCGGGCCGGAAGCGCGGAAAGGCCCGCCGTCCCCGCGTTCGAGCGGGGCCGACGGGCCTTTCCCTGGTCTGCGCGCCGCCGGGCCGGGGCCCGGCGCCGAGGTCAGCTCGCGGCCGGAGCCGGGCTGGACGCTGCCGAGGAGCCGGAGCTCGACGACGAAGACGACGACGACGAAGAAGCGGACGACGAGGAGCCCGTGGACGAGGCGGACGCCGTCGAGGAGGCCGACGCCCCGGCGCCCACCGTGCTGCTGGAGGACGAGCGGCTGTCGGTCCGGTAGAAGCCGGAGCCCTTGAACACGACGCCCACGGCCGAGAAGACCTTGCGGAGCCGTCCCTGGCAGTCGGGGCACGTGGTCAGCGCCTCGTCGGTGAACTTCTGCACCGCCTCCAGGCCGTTGCCGCACTCGGTGCACTGGTACTGGTACGTGGGCACTTGTCTTCCTCCTGGCACTCTCGCCTGATGAGTGCTAACGATGGTCAATGATGCGGCATTCCGCGGGATCAGTCCAGCGACCCCGGTGTGAGATCGGCCCCGCGGCGCCCGTCGACCTCCGTCGGCACAGGCCCGACCCGGCCCCGACCGGCCCCGGCTCAGCGCTCGGCGACGCCGGCCAGCCGCATCGGGCGGTCGCCCTCGGCGGCCCCGGCGCCGGCCCCGGCCCCGGCCCGGGGCGCGACCAGCAGGTGCCGCAGCGAGACCAGCACGACCAGCCCCAGCCCGGCCCCGACCAGCGGCACCAGGAACCCGGTCGAGGGCCCGTGCCCGTCGATCAGCCGCCCGGCCGCCATCGAGCCGACCGCCAGCCCGAGCCCGATGGCGCCGGTCAGCCAGGTGAAGGCCTCCGTCTTGGCGCCGTCCGCGACCAGCGTCTCGACCAGGGTGTAGCCGCTGATCAGGGTCGGCGCGATGGCCAGGCCGCAGACCAGCCCGGCCGCGGTCAGCGCGACGAGGTTGGGCATCGCCCACAGCACCGAGCAGCCCAGCACCAGCAGCGCGTAGCTGATCAGCATCCGCTGCTGCACCGGCCGCCGCCAGGCGATCACGCCGTACAGCACGCCGGCCAGCATCGAGCCGCCCGCGAAGATCCCGTACACCGTGCCGCCGGCGTCGTGCTGCCCGACCGAGTCGGCGAAGGCGTTCACCGAGACCTGCATGCCGCCGAACACCGCGCCGACCCCGAGGATGGTCCCGGCGAGCAGCCGGACGCCGGGGGAGGCGAGCGCCGAGGCGCGCCGGACGCCGGGCTGCGGCACGATCCGGGCGGGGGCGGTGCGCCGCTGGGCGGCGAAGGCCAGCCCGCCGACGAGGGTCAGCGAGGCCTCGGCGACCAGGGCGGTGGCCGGGTTGGCGAGGGCGGCGATGCCGGAGGCCAGGATCGGGCCGATCACGAAGGTGAACTCGTCCGTCACGGACTCGAAGGCGAAGGCGGTGCTCACCCGCGCCGCGGACGCGTCGGTGGCGCCGCCCGCGGTGAAGGTGGAGACCCAGCGGGCCCGGACCATCGCGCCGACCTGTGGCACGCTCGCGCCGGCCGGCACGGCGGCCAGGAACAGGCACCACGCGGGGGCGTGGCCGAGCGCGAGGGCGATCAGCACGCCGACCGAGGCCGCGTGCACGACGACGGTCGGGACGAGCACCGCGGCCTGGCCGTAGCGGTCCGCGAGCCGCCCGGTCTGCGGCCCGATCAGGGCCTGGGCGACGGCGGCGACCGCGGTGACCGTACCGGCGGTGCCGTACGAGCCGTGGGTCTGCGTGACGAGCAGCAGGACGCCCATGCTGAGCATCGCGTACGGCAGTCGGGCCACGAGGGCGGGGGCCAGGAACGTCCAGGCCCCGGGGGTGCGCAGCAGCTCGCCGTACCCGACACGGGCGGGGGCCGGAGCCGCGGGGGCGGCCGCGGGGTGCGCGGCGGTGTCGACCGTTCGGCGCGCCGTCACGGTCGGTCCTTCCTGCTGCCTGGTAGCGCGGCAGGGCATGGTGGGGCCCCGACGGCGCCGAGAGTCGTCCTCTCGCGCGTCGACCGGGGTAGATACCGGGTCGGTCCGGCGTGGTGGCCGGGGGCCGGACCGCGGCCGCCGAGCGGTCGCGCCAACTCTGCGTCAGGCAGATGCTGGGGGTGGTCTAGCGGTGGTCATACGACGTGGTCGAACCAGCATACAGTTACGCGCGTAGACGCCGCCAGCCCGGCCCGGACGCACCCGCCCTGCGCTGACCGCCCGGGCCGGGGCCCCGCGCACCGACCGTCCCGGCCGAGGCCCCCGCAGACCGACCGCCCCGGCCGGGGCCCCGGCGCACCGACGGCCCCGGCCGCAGGCCTCACCGTCCGTTCAGCCACCCCGCGAGCTTGCCGCCCCGGTCCACGGCCCGCAGCCGCCGCTCCGCCGCCTCGCCGACCTCGTCCGTGGTGACCACCAGCAGCTCGTCGCCGCCGCGCAGCACCGTCGCCTTGTCCGGCACGAAGGAGTTCCCCTCGCGCACGACCAGGGTGACGGCCGCCCCCTTGGGCAGCCGCAGCTCGCTGATCTCCACGCCCGACATCCGCGACTGGGGGGAGAGCGCGACCGACAGCAGGTGCCCGTGCAGCTTCTCCAGCGGTGCGGACTCGATGCCGAGGTCCTGGCCCATGGCGCCCTCGTCGATCCGCAGCCGCTTGGCCACCCAGGGCAGGGTCGGCCCCTGGAGCAGGGTGAAGACGACGACCAGGATGAAGACGATGTTGAAGACGTCCTCGGCCCGGTGCGCGCCGGACACCACCGGGATGGTGGCCAGCACGATGGGCACCGCCCCGCGCAGCCCGGCCCAGCTCAGCAGCGCCTGCTCGCGGGCCGGCACCTTGAAGGGGGTCAGCGAGGCGATCACCGACAGCGGCCGGGCGACGAACACCAGCACCCCGCCGATCACCAGCGCCGGTACCACCGCGTCGCCCATGGTCTCGGGCGTGACGAGCAGCCCGAGCAGCACGAACATGCCGATCTGCCCGATCCAGGCCAGCCCGTCGGCGAAGCCGCGGACGGCCGGGCCGTGCGGCAGCTTGGAGTTCCCGAGGATCACCGCGCTGATGTAGACGGCGAGGAAGCCGGAGCCGTGCAGCAGCGCGCCGCCGGCGTACGCGAGCACGGTGAGCGCCATCACGGCGATCGGGTAGAGGCCGGAGGAGGGCAGGGCGACGTGCTTGAGGCCGTAGGCGCCGATCTTGCCGACGGCCAGGCCTATCACCGCGCCGATCGCCAGCTCGGCGGCGATCGTGCCGATCAGGACGTACCACGAGTCCAGCTCGCCGGTGGTGGCGAAGGCGACGACCAGGATGACCACGGGGGCGTCGTTGAAGCCGGACTCCGCCTCCAGCAGGCCGGTGAGCCGGTGCGGCAGCGGGACCATCCTCAGCACCGAGAAGACGGCGGCGGCGTCCGTCGAGGAGACGATGGCGCCCAGCAGCAGCGAGGTGCGCCAGTCCAGGCCGACCAGCCAGTGCGCGCCGGCCGCGGTGGCGAACACGCTGACGCCCACGCCCAGGGTGGCGAGCACGGTGGCGGCCGGCATCACCGGCTTGATCTCGCGCCAGCTGGTCTTGAGGCCGCCCTCGGCGAGGATCACCACGAGGGCCGCGTACCCGAGCACCTGGGTGAGCTCGGCGTTGTTGAACGTGACGCCGATCCCGTTCTGGCCCAGCGCCACGCCGATCCCCAGATAGACCAGCAGGCTGGGCAGCCCTGATCGGGTGGAGAGGCGGACGGCGCCCACCGCGAACAGCAGGATCACGGAGGACTCAAGCAGGAGCTGGTTCAGGTGGGAGACGTTCACGCAGGGGCACCTCGGGCAGGCAGGGGCGGACGGGGTGTCTGGCGGTGCTGTGGGGTTCGACGCGTTAAGAAGTCGTCAATACTCCCCTTGTGGATCGTTACGCAGTCTAACATTTTGCCATATCTTTAGCTTGGTCCCCCGTTCACGGTGCCCGGCCGACTCGGCCTAATGTGGTGCCCTGTCACGGCCGCAGGCCCTGGACACGCCCGCCCGCCCCGAAGTCAGGACCGCAAGGACCCAGATGCCCCGCTCGAAGAAGTTCCGGCGCGCCCGTCTGATCGTGATCGTGCTGGTCGTGCTGCTGGTGGCCGGTGCCGGCTACGGCGGCTACCGCGGGGTCTCCGCGGTCCGCGCCTCCTTCCCGGAGGTCGACGGCAGTGTCAAGGTGGCCGGCCTGAGCGCGCCCGTCGACGTCAAGCGGGACGCCAACGGCATTCCGCAGCTGTACGCCGACACGGACGAGGACCTGTTCCGCGCCCAGGGCTACGTCCAGGCGCAGGACCGTTTCTGGGAGATGGACGTCCGCCGGCACATCACCGCGGGCCGGCTCTCGGAGATGTTCGGCGACAGCCAGGTCGACACCGACGCCTTCATCCGCACCATGGGCTGGCGGCAGGTCGCGCAGAAGGAGTTCGACACCAAGCTGTCGCCGGAGACCAAGAAGTACCTCCAGGCCTACGCGGACGGCGTGAACGCCTGGCTCGCCGAGCACCCCGGCGGCAGCAGGGCCTCGCTGGAGTACGGCCTGCTCGGCGTCGTCAACGGCGACTACCGGCCCGAGCAGTGGTCCCCGGTCGACTCGGTGGCCTGGCTCAAGGCGATGGCCTGGAACCTCTCCGGGAACCTCCAGGAGGAGATCGACCGCTCGCTGCTGGCCCAGGACTTCGGCCCGGACAAGATCGCCGAGCTGTACCCGGACTACCCCTACGCGCGCAACGGCACGATCGTGAAGACCGGCACCGTGGCCGGCGAGGCCTACCGCCCCGCCGACGGCTCGCCGCAGTCCGGCGCGCCCGCCGGCACGGCCGCCACCGCGCAGGGCGCGGCCACCACCAAGGCGATGCTGCAGGGCCTGACCGACCGCATCGACGCGATGCCGCAGCTGCTCGGCCGCCCCGGCCAGGGCATCGGCTCCAACTCCTGGGTGGTCGCGGGCTCGCACACCACCACCGGCAAGCCGCTGCTGGCCAACGACCCGCACCTCGGCCCCGGCCTGCCGTCGGTCTGGTACCAGACGGGCCTGCACTGCCGGACCACCTCCCCGGCCTGCCAGTTCGACGTCTCCGGCTTCACCTTCGCGGGCATGCCCGGAGTGGTCATCGGTCACAACAATGACATCGCCTGGGGCTTCACCAACCTCGGCGCCGACGTCACCGACCTCTTCCTGGAGAAGGTCACCGGCCCG
The DNA here is from genome assembly GCF_044391605.1 of Kitasatospora sp. NPDC018619. Lineage (NCBI taxonomy): Bacteria > Bacillati > Actinomycetota > Actinomycetes > Kitasatosporales > Streptomycetaceae > Kitasatospora > Kitasatospora sp. NPDC018619. Next base: position 158,280 of record NZ_JBISAI010000016.1, on the reverse strand, counting down.
GACACCTACCAGGTCGACGGCAAGGACGTGAAGTTCGACCTCCGCAAGGAGACCATCAAGGTCGCCGGCGGGGAGGACCGCACCATCACCGTCCGCACCACCCAGAGCGGTGCCCCGCTGATCTCCGACCAGAGCAGCGAGCAGCAGAACGTCGGCAAGTACGCCCCCAACGGCACCTCCGCCCCCGACCGCGGCACCGGCGGCTACGGCGTCGCCCTGCAGTGGACGGCGCTCAGCCCCGGCAAGACCATGGACGCCGTCTTCGAGCTGGACAAGGCGAAGAACTGGGACGAGTTCCGTGCCGCCGCGAAGGACTTCACCGTCCCCGCGCAGAACCTGATCTACGCCGACGCCAGGAACATCGGCTACCAGGCGCCCGGCACCATCCCGGTCCGCGGCAAGGGCGACGGCAGCTACCCCGCCCTGGGCTGGGACTCCGCGTACCAGTGGAAGGACCCGATCCCCTTCACCGCGCTGCCCTGGAGCCTCAACCCCTCGGCCGGCTACATCGTCACCGCCAACCAGGCCGTGGTGGACCCGAGCTACAAGTACAACCTGACCAGGGACTGGGAGTACGGCACCCGCGCCAAGGAGATCACCGACCAGATCGAGGGCCTGCTCAGGAACAACGGCAAGATCTCGCCGGACGACATGCAGACCCTCCAGCTGGACAACACCAGCGTGATGGCCAAGACGCTGGTCCCGCTGCTGCTCAAGCAGCCGGTCAGCGACCCGTACGTGCGCGAGGCCCAGGACCTGCTGAAGGACTGGAACTTCCACCAGGACGCCGACTCGGCCGCCGCCGCCTACTACAACGGCGTCTGGCGCCAGCTGCTGATCCTGGCCTTCGGCCAGAAGTTCCCGGCCGACCTGCGGGCCAAGGACAACTGCCTGCTGGTGCGCCAGCAGGACGACCCCACCAAGCCGGACAGCGCCACCAAGATCGTCACCGAGTGCGGCACCCGCGAGCCGGGCAAGGCCCAGCCGGACGGCGGCGACCGCTGGACCGAGGTCGTGCGCCAGCAGCTGGAGAAGCCCGACAGCTCGTGGTGGACGTACATCGACGACCAGCACAAGGAGCAGAAGGGCCTGGACAACCTGCTCCAGGAGGCGATGAAGAACGCCCGCCAGGAGCTGACCTCGCTGCTCAGCAAGGACGTCTCCACCTGGAGCTGGGGCCGTCTGCACAAGCTGGAGCTGCGCGAGCAGACCCTCGGCAAGGACGACTCCTCGATCGCCTCCGGCGCGGTGCACAAGCTGCTCAACCGCGGCCCGTACCGGCTCTCGGGCGGCTCGGCGGCGGTCGACGCGGCGGGTTGGAACGCGGCGGCCGGCTACCAGGTGGACTGGATCCCGTCGATGCGCATGGTCGTCGACCTGAACGACCTCGACTCCTCGCGCTGGATCAACGTCGGCGGCGCCTCCGGCCACGCCTTCCACGACAACTACAACGACCAGACCGACCTCTGGCTCAAGGGCAAGCTGCTGCCCTGGGCCTACACACCGGACGCGGTCGAGAAGGCCACCATGCACAAGCTGGTGCTCACCACCGGCTGACGCCCAGACGGCCCGGCCACCCGCGGCCCCGCTCCCCCGAGGGAGCGGGGCCGCGGCCGTCCCGCCGTCGTCCGCTCACCCCAGCCGGCGCACCCCCGAGGGCAGCACCGCCAGGTCCACCGGCCGGTCGTGCGGCTCGGCGGGCACCCGCTCCAGCAGCTCGTGCTCGTACAGCAGCACCGCCAGCACCGGCCGCGCCCCCGCCCGCGCCAGCCGCTCCAGCACCCGGTCGTAGCTGCCCCCGCCGCGGCCCAGCCGCAGCCCGGAGCGGTCCACCGCCAGGCCCGGCAGCAGCACCAGCGCGGCCCGCGTCACCGCCTGCGGGCCGAGCCGCGGGCCGACCGGCTCCAGCAGCCCGCGCCCGGCCGGGGCCAGCGCGTCGGGCCCCGCGTACACCGCCCAGTCCAGGTCGTTGTCCGGCAGCAGCACCGGCAGCAGCACCCGCACCCCGCGCGCCCGCAGCGCGTTCAGCAGCGGCCGCGTCCCGGGCTCCGCGCCCACCGAGACGTACGCGGCCACCGTGGCGCCCGCGGCGGCCAGCTCCCCGGCGTGCGCGGCCAGCGCGTCGGCCACCGCCGCGCGCTCCCCGACGGCGAGTTCCCGCCGTCGTGCCAGCAGCCGTGTCCTCAGGCCGCTCTTCTCGTTGGGCATCCGATCCTCGTTCATCCCATCCTCCTGGCCTCCGCACCGCCGACGCGCAGAGCCTGACACGCGAAGGGGCACCCCCCATTGACCACCCCGCTGCTGGTCCAGGCCCTGGCCGCACTCAGCCTCCCCGCACTGGCCGGCGCCACCGCCCTCGCACTGCGCGGCCGGCGGGAGCGGGCCGGGGCCGCCGCCGGGGCGCAGCGGCAGCGCGCGCGGATCGCCGAACTGGAGGCGCGCTGCGCCGAACTGGAGCGCACCGCCTCCTGCGACCCGCTCACCGGCGTCTGGAACTACCGCCACCTCCAGCTCACCCTGGACCGGGAGATCGAACGCGCCCGCCGGGCCGAGCACACCGGGCAGTCCGACGGGCCCCGGCCGCTCGCCGTGCTGATGCTGGCCATCAGCGGCTTCGACGCGGTCGTCGCGGAGCACGGCCGGGCCCGGGCCGGCGCGGTGCTGCGCGACCTCGCCCAGCGGCTCGCGATGGAGATCCGCCGGGCCGACACCCTCGGCCGGTACGGCGGCGAGGACTTCCTGGTGGTGCTGCCGGACACCGGCGCCGAGGGCGCCGGGCAGGTCGCCGAACGGCTGGTCTGGTCGGTCCGCCGGCACCTGCTGCTGGACTGGTCCTCCGGCCCGCGCGAGTCCCGCCCCGCGACCGGCAACGGGCTGACCGCCGCCGCCGGCATCGCCGTGCTGCCCGAGGACGGCACCCACGCGGCCGTGCTGCTGCGCGCCGCCGACGCGGCGCTGGCCGAGGCCCGGGCGGCCGGCGGCGACTGCTGGCGGCTCTCGGCCGGGCGCTCCGGCGAGCCCGGCCGGCCCGACGGCGACCGCTCCGTCGAGCCCGGCCGGCCCGGTGGCGACCGCTCCGAGCAGGCCGCGCGCCCGCCCGGGCCCGGCCCGGACGCCGAGGGCGGCCGTCGGGCGGAGGCGGGTGGCGTGGCGGCCCGGGCCGGCCGGGACCCGTCGGTCCAGCCGGTCGCGATCCATCCGCCGGCCACCCTGGCCGCCCCCCGCGACGTGCTGTCCCCGTCGGCGCCCCGGCTGTCCGCCCGCGCCCGGCCGGGCGGAAACGTGCCTGAGTAAGGTAAGCGCATGACGACGAGCAACTCCCGAGTTCCGGTGACCAAGGCCGTGGTACCCGCGGCCGGACTGGGCACCCGCTTCCTCCCGGCGACCAAGGCCACCCCGAAGGAGATGCTCCCGGTCGTCGACAAGCCGGCGATCCAGTACGTCGTCGAGGAGGCCTCCGCCGCGGGGCTGTCGGACATCCTGATGGTCACCGGCCGCAACAAGCGCGCCCTGGAGGACCACTTCGACCGCGCCTACGAGCTGGAGGAGCTGCTGGTCCGCAAGGGCGACGAGCAGCGCCTGGCCCGGGTCCGGGAGTCCGTCGAGCTGGCCAACATGCACTACGTCCGCCAGGGCGACCCGAAGGGCCTCGGCCACGCCGTCTCGGTCGCCGAGCAGCACGTCGCCGGCCAGCCCTTCGCCGTCCTGCTCGGTGACGACCTGATCGACCCGCGGGACCCGCTGCTCTCCCGGATGATCGAGGTGCAGCAGCGGCTCGGCGGCTCCGTCGTCGCCCTGATGGAGGTCGACCCCTCCCAGATCCACCTCTACGGCTGTGCCGCCGTCAAGGCGAACGGCTTCGGCGAGGACGTCTTCCAGGTGACCGACCTGGTCGAGAAGCCCGAGCCCGGCGAGGCCCCGTCGAACTACGCCGTGATCGGCCGCTACGTCCTCGACCCGCTGGTCTTCGAGGTGCTGCGGGAGACCCCGCCCGGCCGCGGCGGCGAGATCCAGCTGACCGACGCCCTGCGCGAGCTGACCGACCGTGAGGCGGCGGACGGCGGCCAGGTGCACGGCGTGCTCTTCAAGGGCCGCCGCTACGACACCGGCGACCGCGCCGACTACCTGCGCGCTATCGTCCGTCTGGCCGCCGAACGCGAGGACCTGGGCCCGGAGTTCCGCTCCTGGCTGCGGGAGTTCGTCGGCTCCGAGATGCAGGCCTGACGCAGGACCGACACGACAGAGAGCGAGCCGCCGATGACCGGGTCCACCGAGCACAGCACCACGCCCAGCGCCTGCTGCGACGCCGGAGCGGACCGGGCCCCGGCGGCCCCCCGCCTCTGGACGGTGGACGAGCACCTCGCCGACGTGCTGGCCGCCGTCGGCCCGCTGCCCGCGATCGAGCTCCAGCTGCTCGACGCCCAGGGCTGCCGGCTCGACGAGGACGTGACCGCGGACGGCGACCTCCCGCCCTTCGACAACAGCTCGATGGACGGCTACGCCGTCCGCACCGCGGACACCGAGGGCGCCACCGACACCTACCCGTCGGTGCTCTCGGTGGTCGGCGACATCGCCGCGGGCGCCGACGAACTGCCGAAGGTCGGCCCCGGTCAGGCGGCCCGGATCATGACCGGTGCCCCGCTGCCGCCCGGCGCCCGGGCCGTCGCCCCGGTCGAGTGGACCGACGGCGGCACCGGCACCGGGGTGGCCGCCGCCGCGATGACGGCGCCCGTCCCGGACGAGGAGGTCCGGGTCCTGCGGCCCGTCCCCGACGGCGCGCACATCCGCCGCCGCGGCAGCGACGTCGCGGCCGGCTCCCGGGTGCTGGAGGCCGGCACCCGGCTCGGCCCCGCGCAGCTCGGCCTGCTCGCCGCCGTCGGCCGGCCCACCGTGAAGGTCCGCCCGCGCCCCCGGGTGGTGGTGCTGTCCACCGGCAGCGAGCTGGTCCAGCCCGGCGAGCCGGTCGGCCCGGGGCAGATCGCCGACTCCAACAGCTTCACCCTCACCGCGGCCGCCCAGGACGCCGGTGCCATCGCCTACCGGGTCGGCGCCGTCCCGGACGACGCCGACCGGCTGCGCGCGGTCCTGGAGGACCAGCTCGGCCGGGCCGACCTGATCGTCACCAGCGGCGGGGTCAGCGTCGGCGCGTACGACGTGGTCAAGGAGGTCTTCGAGTCCTACGGCGGGGTCGACTTCCGGCGGCTGCGGATGCAGCCCGGCAAGCCGCAGGGCTTCGGCCGGATCGGCGGCGCGGCCGGGGTGCCGCTGCTCGCCCTGCCCGGCAACCCGGTGAGCGCCTACATCTCCTTCGAGCTCTTCGTCCGCCCGGTCATCCGCACCATGCTCGGCGCCTCCGAGGTGCACCGCCCGGTCGTCCGCGCGGTCTGCCCGGCGGCGCTGCGCTCCCCGGCCGGGCGCCGGCAGTTCCTGCGCGGCCGCTACTCGGCCTTCGACGGCACGGTCGAGCCGGTGGGCGGCGCCGGATCGCACCTGGTCGGCGCGCTGGCCCGGGCGAACTGCCTGATCACCGTCCCCGAGGAGACCACCGCACTGCCGGCCGGCAGCGAGGTGGACGTGGTGTTGCTGGACTCCTGATCGGCCGCCGGGTCCGGGGAACGGTACGGTAGCGCGGTATTCGACCTGCGCGCCTCTGGAGTTCCCCGTGACGACACCTCCCCCCGGCGACCGCCTCACCCACGTCGACGACCAGGGCGCGGCCCGGATGGTCGACGTCTCCGAGAAGGCCGCCACCGCGCGCACCGCCGTGGCGGCCGGCCGGGTGCGGGTCTCCCCGCGGGTGGTCGAGCTGCTCCGCGGCGAGGGGGTGCCCAAGGGCGACGCCCTCGCGGTGGCCCGGATCGCCGGGATCATGGGTGCCAAGAAGACCCCTGACCTCGTCCCGCTCTGCCACCCGATCGCCGTCTCCGGCGTCGAGGTCGACCTCGCCGTCGCGGACGACGCGGTCGAGATCACCGCCACGGTGCGGACCGCCGACCGCACCGGCGTCGAGATGGAGGCGCTGACCGCCGTCGCGGTGGCCGGGCTGACCGTCGTCGACATGGTCAAGGCGGTGGACAAGGGTGCCACGATCGAGTCGGTCCGGGTGCTGAGCAAGACCGGCGGCAAGAGCGGCGACTGGTTCGCCCCGGAGGTGGCGCGGTGAGGGCCCTGGCGGTGACCGTCTCCAACCGGGCCTCGGCCGGGGTCTACGAGGACCGGGGCGGCCCGCTGCTGGTGGCCGGGCTGACGGCGATGGGCTTCACCGCCGACGGCCCCCGGGTCGTGCCGGACGGCGAGCCGGTGGAGGCGGTGCTGCGCGAGGCCGTCGCGGCCGGCTACGACGTGGTGCTGACCACCGGCGGCACCGGCATCTCGCCGATGGACCTCACCCCCGAGATGACCGCCCGGGTGATCGACCGGGAGGTCCCCGGCATCGCCGAGGCCGTCCGTGCGTACGGCCGGGAGAAGGTGCCCACCTCGGCGCTCTCCCGCGGGCTCGCCGGGCTCGCCGGACGTACCCTGATCGTCAACCTGCCGGGCTCGACCGGCGGCGTCAGGGACGGCCTGGCCGTCCTGGAGCCGCTGCTCGCCCACGCCGTCGACCAGCTCGGCGGCGGGGACCACCCCCGGACCGACGCCCCAGCACCCGGGAGAACGCACTGAACGCCGGCTGGCCGGTAGAACTCCACGAGGGGGAGGTCGTGCTGCGCCCGATCCGGGTCCGCGACCAGCGCGAGTGGCAGGAGGTGAGCCGCCGCAACCGGGACTGGCTGCGCCGCTGGGAGGCCACCGTGCCGCCCGGTCCGGCGGGCCAGGCGGCCGGCGCCCGGCCGACGTACCGGCAGATGGTCCGCTTCCTGCGCGCCGAGGCCTCGGCCGGCCGGATGCTGCCCTTCGTGGTGGTCCACAAGGGCCGGCTGGTCGGCCAGTTGACCGTCGGCGGGATCACCTGGGGGTCGATGTGCTCGGCGAACATCGGGTACTGGGTGGACGAGGCGGTGGCCGGCCGGGGCATCATCCCGACGGCCGTCGCGCTGGCGGTGAACCACTGCTTCCGCACCCTCGGACTGCACCGGATCGAGGTCTGCATCCGCCCGGAGAACGGCCCGAGCCGACGGGTGGTGGAAAAGCTCGGCTTCCGTTCGGAGGGAATCCGCCCGCGCTATCTCCACATCGACGGCGACTGGCGCGACCACCTCGTCTACGCGCTGACCGACGAGGAGGTCCCGGAGGGGATGCTGGAGCGCTGGCGCGCCCTCAGTTCCAGGCGCGAGCCGAGTAATTGAATACATGTTCGAAAGAAATATCGATATGGCATCGGCGGGGCACCGGACCCCCACAAATGACGGCAAAATAGTCGGAGAATCAGCTTGATCACACGACACGCCGTGCCAAATTGCTGCCAGGCCTTCCCCGGCGCCCGTACGGTGTGAATCGTGAGCAGTAGCGGCCTTATCTACGCCGTCATCGTAGGGGCCTGGGCCGCCTATCTGGTGCCGATGTGGCTCCGCAGGCAGGACGAACTCAACGAGGCGCGCCCGACGGAACGCTTCAGCACCGCCATCCGCCTGCTGGCCGGGCGTTCGGGGCTGGAGCGGCGGGCGGCCCGGGCCCTGGGCGACGAACCGCGTGACGACGAGCAGAGCAACGACGGTCCTCCCGAACGGGACGGGACCGCCTCCGACGACCCCGTGCGGGAGCCCGAGCCCCCGGCGCAGCGCCCGGCCGAGCGGCCGGTCCCCGAGCCGAGGGCGGGCACCGAGCGCCGGGCGAGGCTGCTGGCCCGCCGGCGCCGGATGGTCACGGCCCTCTTCCTCTCCTTCGCGCTCGGCGCGGTGGTCGCGGCGGTGGCCGGGCTCGCCTTCCTGTGGGTGCCCGCCGTCCCGGCGGTCCTCCTCACGCTGTACATCGGCCACCTGCGCAAGCTGGAGCGCCAGCGGTACGAGGTGAAGCTCGACCGGGCCCGGGCCGCCCAGGCCGCCGAGCGGCTGCGCAAGCGCGAGCGGCAGCGGGCCGAGGCGCCGGAGTCCGAGGGTGCCCCGGAGGGGGCGCCCGCCGCCGCGGAGCCGGCCCCGGCCGCGCCCGCGGGGGGCCGGGCCGCGCGCCGCCAGCACCTGCGGCTGGCCGCCGACCCCGAGCAGCCGACCGTCTCGGTGCCCTCCGCCTCCGCGGTGGCCGAGGCGACCGAGCACGAGGAGTGGGTCGACGGCATGCGCGAGCGCGGCGCGGCCGGCCCGGACTCCTGGGAGCCGGTGCCCGTCCCGCTGCCGACCTACGTGACCGCCCCGGTGGCCCCCAGGGTCTCCCGCGGGCTCGACCTGTCGGCCCCCGGCACCTGGACCGCCGGCCGCCCCGCGGAGTCCCGCAAGACCCCGCTGTTCGACCAGTACGCCGAGCCCCAGGCGCCCGAGTCGCGCCCCCGCGCGGCCAACGAGTGACGCCCGTGGCCACCCCCGACCAGGGGGTGGTCACGGACCACCTCCGAAAGGTGCTAGAGTTTCTTCTCGTTGGGGCTGTGGCGCAGTCCGGTAGCGCACCTCGTTCGCATCGAGGGGGTCAGGGGTTCGAATCCCCTCAGCTCCACCCAACGGACCGGCTCAGGCCGGCCGACGAAATCCCGCCGGGAGGCAACTCCCGGCGGGATTTCGCGTTTTGGCCTCCGTGGCCGGCTGTCCGGGCGATCCGACGGCCGTTGTGAGTGAGGTCACATCACCCTTCCGGCGCCGTTTCTGACGCGGTTTGGGGCTCAGGGGGGTCGGTTATGGTGGGTTGGCCCAGACGCTGACGACAGAACGATCTGGTCTATCTCAACGGGGTGCCATCGCGGTGCGCGAGTTCGGTCTGAAACGGTGGATGCGGCAGTCCGCTCCGGAGCGGACCGGCGGCGCGGAGGAAACCGGAAGCCCGAATTCCTGGACCCTCCCGGCGGCCTGCGTGGCGGCGGTGTCACTGGCGGTGTTCGCCTGGTTCCGGCACACCCACGGGGCCACCATGGTCGACATGCTGGTCTACCGGGCGGAGGGCCAGGCCGTCGTGAACGGCGAGGACCTCTACGCGATGCGGCTGCCCGGCTGGGACCTGCCGGCCACCTACCCTCCGTTCGCCGCGATGCTCTTCGTACCGAGCACCTGGTTCGACGTGAGCACCCTGCGCGTCCTGGTGATGCTCCTCAACTACGCGCTGCTCGCCGCGGCCGTGCACCTGTCGCTCAGGCTGGCCGGCTGGCCGAGGCAGCACCGCGCGGCCGTGGTGGTCCTGGCGACCGGCCTGGGCGTCTGGCTGGAGCCGGTCTTCACCACCTTCCAGTACGGCCAGGTCAACCTCGGAATCCTCTGCCTGGTCTTGTGGGACCTGACCCGCCCGGACGGCCACCGCCTCAAGGGCGTGGGCATCGGCCTGGCCACCGCCATCAAGATCACCCCGGGGCTGTTCGCCGTCTACCTGCTCCTGACCGGGCGGGTCCGGGCCGCCCTCGTCTCGGCCGGCACCTTCCTGGCGGCGGGCCTGATCGGCTGGGCCGCCCTGCCCGACGCCTCGTACGGGTTCTGGACCACCTACCTCTGGGACCCGAGCCGGGTCGGCGTGACCGTCCTGGTGGACAACCAGTCGCTGCGCGGCGCCGTCTGCCGGCTGCTCGACGTCAACGACCCGGGCCTGGTCGGGCTCGTCGCCTCGGCGGTGGTCGCGGTGGGCGGGCTCGGGGTGGCGGTGCTGGCCGGCCGCTCGGCGCGGGTGCTGCGCCGGGCCGACGCCTGGGGCGCGGTCTGCGCCGCGCTCACCGCGCTGCTGGTCTCGCCGATCAGCTGGACCCACCACTGGGTCTGGTGCGTCCCGCTGCTCGCCCTGCTGGCCGTGGAGGCCCGGACCAGGGCCCGGCAGGTGCTGTTCGGCGCGGCCCTGGTCGTCTTCCTCTCGCACGTGATGTGGCTGGTGCCGCACCGGTGGGGGCGCGGGGTCGCCTGGTACTGGCAGCTGCCCGGGGCGATCTACCCGCCGATCGCGATCGCCGTCCTGGCCGCCCTGGGCGTGCGGCTGTACCGCGCCCGGCAACAGGCGGTGGCGGCGGCCGGCGGTGGGGCGCTGAGCCTGCTGACCGCCCGGCTGGACCGCGACCCCGCGCTGACCCGCCGGACCTGACGGCCCCGGACCCACGGACCCAGACCGGACGGACCAGACCTGACGTGACCACCCAGACCGCACCCCCGCGGCCGGCCGCCGTACCCGCCGCCCGCCGGCTGGCCGCCGCCGCCCTGCTCGGGCCGGCCCGGCGCACCGCGCTGTCGGCCCTCCTCTGCTTCGCGGTGACCTGCGCGATCGGCCTCCAGGGCTGGACGTCCGTCTCGCTCGGCGGCTTCGACCTCGGCATCTTCGACCAGGGCGTGCGCGGCTACGCCCACTTCGGGCTGCCCGTCTCGACGCTGAAGAGCTTCCACCACGAGTTCCCGCCCGGCTTCTCACTGCTCGGCGACCACTTCTCGCCGGTGCTGGCGCTGCTCGCGCCGCTCTACTGGATCTGGGACGACCCGCGCTCGCTGATCATCGGGCAGTCGCTGCTGTTCGCGGCCGGGGTGCCGCTGGTCCGGCGGATCGCCGGGCACGCCTTCGCCGGCGCCGAGCCGCGCACCGCCCGTCGGGCCGCCGACCTGGCCGGGCTGGTGTACGCGCTCGGCTGGCCGCTGCTGGTCGCCGCCCGGGTGGGCTTCCACGAGGTGGCGTTCGCCGTCCCGCTCACCCTGCTGATGCTGGAGCGAGGGCTGGCCCGCCGGTACGGCACGGTGCTGCTCGCCGCCGTGCTGCTGTGCTGCACCAAGGAGGACCTCGGCCTGATGGTCGGGGCGTACGGCCTGGTGCTGCTGCTGCGCACCCGCTGCACCGGGGACCGGGCGGGCCGCCGCACCGGCCTGGGGCTGCTGCTGGGCGGGCCCGCCGCCTCGGCGGCCGCCATCGTGTGGCTGATCCCCGCGATGGGCGGCGAGCCGGGCTACTACTGGAACTACGGCTCGCTGGGCGCGGACGGCGGCGACGCGCTGCGCAACCTGCTGCACGACCCGTTCCTGCTGGTGCAGGCCGCCTTCGACCAGCCGCTCAAGCCGCTGCTGCTGCTCTGGCTGTTCGGCACCACGCTGCTGCTGCCGCTGCGCTCGGCCACCGTGCTGTGCGCGCTGCCGCTGCTGGCCGAGCGGATCCTGTCCAGCAACCCCAACCACTGGTCGATCGCCCGGCACTACGACTCGCTGCTGTGGCCGGTCCTGCTCACCGCCGCCGTCGAGGTGCTGGGGCGGCTGAGCGCCACCGGACGGCCGGAGTGCGCCGTGCGCCGGGCGCGACGGCTGGGCCTCGGCGCGGCGGGCATCGCGCTGGTGGCGGCGGTGCCGATCGGGCTGGTGCCGCTGGTGCTGCCGTCCTCCTGGGCGCCCAAGCCGAGCGAGGCGGCGCTGGTGCGGGCGGCCGCGCTGGTCCCGGACGGGGCGTCCGTCGAGGCGGACAACCAGATCGCGCCGCGGCTGACCGCCCGCGCGGACGTGGTGCTGGTCGACGGCACGCCGCGCGGGCGCGAGTACGTGCTCGTCCGGGGCGACAAGCGGTCCTTCCCGTTCAGGACGGACCGGGAGCAGGCCGAGCGGATCCGGCTGCTGCTGGCGCACGGCTACCGGCAGCTGTGGGCCGAGGACGGGGTCGTGCTGCTGCACCGGGAGGGCACCGAGCCCGTCCCGGGCGAGCACGTGCCGGGGCCGGGCAGCAAGCCCGTCCAGGACGAGGTCCCGAGCGACGTGGGCCACAACCTGTTCCGCGGCTGAGCCGGGCCCCGACGCGCCGGAGGGCCGGCCGGGACGAGGCGTCCGGCCGGCCCTCCGGGGCGGTCAGGGGCGGTCCGCGTAGCTGCCGCTCTGGTGGGCGCCCTGGGGCGGTACGGCGCCGTAGCGGCCCGGCCGGTGGCCGCGCGGGTGGCGGGTCAGCCGGTAGCCGAGGATGCCGGCCAGCGCGGCCAGGAAGCCGCCGCCGATCGTCCAGTACCAGCGGCTGTTCCAGCCGGAGAACCAGCCGGTGTACCAGTGCTCCTCCTGGGCCACCGGGGCGGCCGCCTTGGCGGTACTGGCCCCGCCGCCGGCCGGCGGGACCAGCGGGGCCTTCAGCTCGCCGCCCTCCGGCTGGGCGTTGTCGGCGTCGCCCTTGGCGGCGACGTGCAGCCGGACGGAGGAGGCCAGGCCGAGGTCGGGCTGCGGGACGTCGCTGACCGACAGCCGCACGTAGTACGTGCCGGGCAGCGGGTCGCCGGACCACGGCTCGGCCCAGGTGCGGACCTCGCGCAGGGTGCAGTCCAGCGCCAGGGTGGCGGCGCCCTGCTCGGCGGTGGCGTTCTGGGTGCCGGCCGTGCACGCCTGGCGGCGGCGCAGCCCGTCGAAGACCTCGACGGACCAGGTCTGCGGACCGTGCCGGTCGGCCGTGGGGGCCAGGGTGACGTTCACGCCGACCGTCGGGGTCTGGCCCTCGGAGGCGCCGAACGCCCAGTAGAGGTAGTCGCCGGTGGAGACGGAGACGTCGGCGTCCTGGCCGGGGGAGAGGTTGACCGCGGTCAGGAAGGAGGTGCCGGCCTTGGTGGCCGGGGCCGGGGTGCCGTGGGCGCCGGCCGAGGGGGACGGCGAGGCGGCCGAGGCGGCCGGGGTGCCCAGCGCCAGGGCGGGCAGCAGGGCGAGGGCGGCGAGGGCGCCGCGGATCGTCGTACGCATGGTCAGTTCTCCCGCCAGACGGCGATCCGCCAGCGCGCGATCCAGCCGGAGACCAGCCCGAAGGCAAGACCGGCCAGGGTGAGGGTGAGCAGCAGGATCCAGCCGCGGCCCAGGCCCATCGCGGCGCCCTCCGGGGCGGGCGAGGCGGAGGCCAGGTCGACGGTCAGCTCCAGCGGCATGCCGGGGTCGGCCTGGACGCCGGCCTGCGGGGCCAGGGAGTTGCTGACGACCAGGCAGACGGTGGTCTCGGGCTTCTCCTTGGCGCCCTTGGCGGCGGTGGGGCTCGCGGTCACGTAGCCCTCGGAGTCGTCGGTGGACCAGCGCAGGCCGGTGGAGACCACGTCGGTGCGGCTGCTGCCGGCGTCGGTGCCGCGGACCAGCTCCTGGCCGGTCGCGCTGGTGGCCTGGAGCAGCACCCCGTAGTCCCGGGCCACCGGGCGGTCCAGGGCGACGCTGACCGAGGCGCGCAGCTCCTGGCCGGACTTGACCGGGACCTTGTAGACGCGGTGCTCGGAGAACTTCTCGCGGTCGGTGTAGACGCCCGGGGCGAGCACCGGGGCGTTCTCGCACCGGTCGGTGCCGGTGGTCTTGACCGGGGTCACCGTGTAGGTGTCGTTGGAGCGGTCGACCAGCTGCTTCACCTTGTCGGTGAGCTGCTCCTGGGTGCGGACGTCGGTGTAGGTGCCGCCGGTCGCGTTGGCGATGCAGAGCAGCTGCTGGCGGGTCTTGTCGTCGTGGGCCAGGCCCAGGGTGTCGACGACCAGGTGGATGCCCTGGGAGGCGAGCTCGCGGGCGACGTCGCAGGGGTCGGGCGGGGTGCAGGTGTCCTCGCCGTCGGTGATGAGCACCACGCGGCGGGTGGTCTCGCCCTTGCCGAGGTCCTGGGCGGCGCCGCGCAGGGCCAGCCCGATCGGGGTGAACCCGGTGGGCCGCAGGGTGGCGACGGCGGTCTTGGCCTCGACCTTGTTGGTCTTGCCGACCGGGTAGAGCTGCTTCGTGTCCTGGCAGCCCTGGGCCTTGTCGTTGCCGGGGTAGGTCGCGCCCAGGGTGCGGATGCCGAACTCGGTCTCCGCGGGCAGGGCGTCGATCACCTCGTTCAGCGACTGCTGGGCCACCGCGATGCGGCTCTTGCCCTGGATGTCGGCTTCCCGCATGGAGCCGCTGACGTCCAGGACCAGGTCGACCCGGGGGGCCTCCCTGGTCGCGGGAGCGGCCCCGGCTGATGGTTCGTCGGCGTGGGCGGGCAGGCCGAGGAGCAGCGAGGCGCCCGTTATCGCCACTGCCGCCAGCAGGCTGCCGAGCCTGGTCTGTGGTCGTCGTCCGGTAGTCACCCGGCCGATCCTAGGGATCATCAGTTCGCCGTGGCGAAACGAGTCCGGATCGTGCCTCGACCAGCTCCGGCGCGAACTCCGGCGCGCGGTCGGGGAGTCCGGGCCCTGACGGCGGCCTTACGCGCTCCGGGTAGCCTTCCGTCCACGACGGAGGGGAGCCGGGCGGGATGGAGCTGACGGCGGTCGGCAAGCGGTACGGGCGGCGGGAGCGGTGGGTCCTGCGCGGGGTCGACCTGGCGCTGGGGCCGGGCGGGTTGGTGCGGATCACCGGAGGGAACGGGAGCGGCAAGTCGACGCTGCTGCGGCTGGCCGCCGGGATCGAGCGGCCGACCACGGGGCGGGTGGCGCGGCCCGGCCCGGTGGCGTACGTGCCCGAGCGCTTCCCGCCGGCACTGCCCTTCGACGCCGCCTCCTACCTGCTGCGGGTCGGCCGGGTGCACGGGCTGTCGGCGGAGCGGGCGCGGCGGCGGGCGGGGGAGTGGCTGGAGCGGTTCGGTGTCGCGGACCGGGCGGGCACGCCGCTGAGCCGGCTGTCCAAGGGCACCTGCCAGAAGGTCGCGGTCGCCCAGGCGCTGCTGCCCGAGGCCCGGGTGCTGGTGCTGGACGAGGCGTGGACCGGGCTGGACCCGCAGGCCCGGGCGGTGCTGGACGAGGCCGCCGCCGAGCGGGCGGCGGCGGGCGGCACGGTGCTGTTCGTGGACCACGACCCGGCCCGGCTGGCCGGGCTGACGACGGCCGCGTACCTGGTCGGCGCGGACGGGGCGGTGCGGCCGGTCGAGGACGGGGCGCAGGAGCCGCCGGGGCAGGGCCAGGTGATGGAGGTCGAGGTGGACGTACCGGACGGCGCGCCGCTGCCCGCCGCGCTGCCGGGGGCGCCGGAGGTCACCGCGCTGGAGGGGACGGCGGTGCGGCTGGCGGTGCCGGCCGCGCACTCGGACGCGCTGCTGCGCCGGCTGCTGCTGGGCCGCCCGGCCGTGCGGGTGCTGGCGGTGCGGCGGCGCGGGGAGGGGCGGCGGTGACGGCGCGGCTCGGGGCGACGGCCCGGTACCACCTGGAGCTGCTGCTGCGCTCGCCCGCCTGGCTGCCGCCGTTCCTGGCGTACGCGCTGGTGCTGGTGGTCGGGGTGTCGGCGGGTGATCCGCTGCTGGGGAGCCTCGGCTTCGGCGCCGGGGCGCTGCTGCCGGTGAGCGCCTGGTACGTGCGCGCCGTGCTGGGTGCGGAGCCGCCGGCCTCGCGGGCCTGCCTGGTGGCGGCGGTGGGCCCGGTGCGGGTGCACCTGGGGGCGCTGCTGGCGGCGCTGACGGTCTCGCTGGTGCTGGCGGTCGCCCAGGTGGCGGTGGTCTGGTGGACCAGCGGACCGGTGGCGGACGCGGGGGCGCGGCAGGATCCGGGGGCCGGCCCGGCGGTGCTGGCCGGGCTGGCGGCGTCGGTGGCCTGTGCGCTGCTGGGGGTGCTGGCCGGGGCGGTGGCGAACCGTCCGCTGCTGGTCCGCGCCCAGTACGGCGTCCCGGCGGCACTGGTGCTGGCCGTACTGCTGCTGGCGGTGCCGGTCTCGCCGGCCAACGCGGCGGTGCGCGGGCTGGTCTCGGCGGCCCGGACCGGGCGGGTCGCGGTGCCGTGGGCGAGCCTGGCGGCCGCCGCCGTGCTGCTGGCGGTGGTCGGGGCGGGGGTGGCGGCGCTGGCGGGGCGGCGGGCGCAGTGACGGCCGGACGGGTGGGCGGCGCCGGCGGGCGGGGCGGCTCCGGCAATGGCGGACACACCGCGGCGAAGAGCCGTCCATACGGACAACCCTCGTTAGGGTGACGAATCGGGACACGGGGGCCGCACCGGCGCCCGCCCCGGCCGGCCTGTCCGACACCCTGGAAGGACCCCGCAGTGAGCAACCTCTTCGCGATCGCCTACCCGGACCTCGCCACCGCCCAGGCGGTGCGCGCCGAGGCGATAGGACTCCAGAAGCAGAGGCTGATCGAGCTGGAGGACGCGGTCGTCGTCGAGCGCCGCGAGGACGGCAGGATCAAGCTGCACCAGCAGGTCAGCACGACCGGGGCGGGCGCCGCGAGCGGCGCGCTCTGGGGCGGGGTCATCGGCCTGCTGTTCTTCATGCCCCTGGTGGGCGCCGCGGTCGGCGGCGCGGCGGGGGCGGCGGTCGGCTCCGCCACCGACATCGGGGTGGACGACGACTTCATGCGCCAGGTCGGCGAGCACCTCCGGCCCGGCAGCGCCGCCGTCTTCCTGCTGGTGCGCAAGGCCACCGCGGACAAGGTCGTCCCGGCGCTGGCCCGCTACGGCGGCCAGATCATCCAGACCTCGCTCTCGGCCGCCGCCGAGGCCGAGCTGAAGGCGACCGTCGAGGCCTCCCGGGCCGCCGCCGTCTGACCCTCCCCGCTCGACCGCGACTTCCAGGACGGCCCGTGGCGACACCCTCCGACGTGCCGGGGCCCGCCGGGTCGAGCCGGCCGGTGCCGACCAGGCGCACCACCGAGCTCGTCCTGGTGGTCGGCGCCGTCCTGGCCGCCGTGTTCGGCTACGTCGAGGTCGGCGTCAACCTGGACGGCCATGTCCCGGCGGACGCGGCCCGGTACGGCGCCGCGCTCGGCGTCCTCGCCTTGGCGGCGCACGCCGTGGTCCGGTGGCGGGCCCGGTACGCGGACCCGCTGCTGCTGCCGATTCGCGCGGGTGCGCGGGCTGATGATCGACGTGGTGGAGAACGGCCCCGGCGGCGACGCCCGGATCCCCGGGGCGGTGGTGGGCGGCAAGACCGGGACGGCCCAGCTCGGGGCGGGCACCGGCGGGACGCCGTACGCCTGGTTCATCGGCTGGGCCGTGCCGGTCGGCTCGCAGGCGGTGCCGCCGGTGGCGGTGGCCGTGGTGGTCGCGGACAGTGACGCGGCGGACGTCACGGGGAGCGGGCCGGCGGCGCCGATCGCCCGCTCGGTGATGCGGGCGGTGCTCGGCGGATGACCGGCCGGGCGGCCGGCGCAGGGGCGCCGAGCTGCCGTTCTGGCGCCCGGACGGCGGATGTGCCGTCTACGAAGTGTCCGGTTTGTGCATCGATATATGCCAATCTGGACAATGCGCCGGTTGGGACTGTTCGTTTGCGACACTGGTGCTTTCGCGGGGTACTGTCCCATGTTTGTTCGGTTGGTCCCCGATGACACCCCCTGGAAGCTCGGGTGACCGACTGCCAGGACAACCCTCCCCCCGCTCCGAAGGACCGCAGTTTTGGCCAGCAACACCCTTGGTGCGCGTCTGCTGCGACGCAAGCCCGTCTCGACACTGATCGCCGAGACCGAAGGCAAGGACGCCCTCCCGGCCGGTGCCCCCGAGG
Organism: Kitasatospora sp. NPDC018619; assembly: GCF_044391605.1. NCBI lineage: Bacteria > Bacillati > Actinomycetota > Actinomycetes > Kitasatosporales > Streptomycetaceae > Kitasatospora > Kitasatospora sp. NPDC018619. The sequence goes on along the minus strand of NZ_JBISAI010000016.1, from coordinate 140,893 downwards.
AGGGCGGGCGCTCCGGCATCCACCTGCGCCGCTCGATCGGCCTGTGGCAGCTGTCCTCGATCGGCATCGGCGCCACCATCGGCACCGGCATCTTCTTCGTGCTCAACAGCGCGGTGCCCTCGGCCGGTCCGGCCGTCATCCTGTCCTTCGTGATCGCCGCGGTCACCGCCGGGCTCACCGCGCTCTGCTACGCCGAGATGGCCTCCGCGATCCCGGTCTCCGGCTCCTCGTACTCGTACGCCTACGCCACCCTCGGCGAGGGCGTGGCCTTCGGCGTCGGCATCTGCCTGCTGATGGAGTACGGCGTCTCCGCCTCCGCGATCGCGGTCAGCTGGGCCCAGTACCTGAACAAGTTCCTCGACCTGGCCTTCGGGGTGACGATCCCCGAGCAGCTCGCCGGGGCGCCGGACGCCACCCACTGGTTCAACCTGCCGGCGCTGCTGCTGGTCGCCATGGTCTGCTTCCTGCTGATCCGCGGCGTCAGCGAGTCGGTGAAGGTCAACGCGGTCATGGTCGGGATCAAGATCCTCATCCTGATCCTGTTCATCGGCGTCGCGCTCACCGGCTTCCACTCCGGCAACCTGACCCCGTTCATGCCGCTGGGCATCGGCGGCGTGCAGGTCGCCGCGTCCAGCATCTTCTTCTCCTTCATCGGCCTGGACGCCGTGTCCACGGCCGGCGAGGAGGTCAAGAACCCGCGCCGCACCCTGCCGCTGGCGATCATCATCTCGCTGGTCGTGGTGACCCTGCTCTACATCCTGGTCGCGCTGGCCGGCATCGGCGCCCAGCCGTGGCAGAAGTTCGAGGGCCAGGAGGCCGGGCTCGCCCAGATCCTCCAGGACATCACCGGCCAGAGCTGGCCCGCGATGCTCTTCGCGGTCGGCGCGATCATCTCGATCTTCAGCATCACCCTCGTGGTGATCTACGGCCAGACCCGCATCCTGTACTCGATGGGCCGCGACGGCATGCTGCCCAAGCGCTTCGCCGAGCTGTCCCCGCGCAGCGGCACCCCGGTCTGGAACACCGTCGTGGTGGGCCTCGGCGTGGGCGCGCTGGCCGCCTTCATCCCGCTGAACGTCCTCGCCGACATCACCAGCCTGGGGACGCTGATCGCCTTCTCGGTGGTCTCCGTCGGCGTGATCGTGCTGCGCCGCACCCAGCCCGACCTGCCGCGCGGCTTCAAGGTCCCCGGCTACCCGGTCGTCCCGCTGGTCAGCGTCGGCTTCTGCATCTACCTGATCACCGGCCTGCACGCCGACACCTTCCGGGCCGGCGCGATCGCCCTCGTCGTCGCCGTGGTCGTGTACTTCGGCTACAGCATCCGGCACTCCCGGCTGGAGCGGGCGGAGCAGCCGTCCGTGCCGTCGGACAGCACCGCCCGCTGACCCGCAGGCAAACCCCGCGTGAAGGGCCGCCGACCGCCGACGCGTCCGGCGGCCCTTTTCGCGCCATCGCCCGTCCGGTGTCCGACTGCATGGCGACAGGGCCCGGCCTCCCCCCATAACCTTCCACCATGGTGAGCACCCGCACGCCCGGCCACTTCCGCCCGCGCGGCCGCTTCACCGGCCGCCGCAGAACGCCGGCGCACCCCTCCGCGCCCGAGGCGCCGTCCGGCCCCGGACGTCCGCCGCGCGGCTTCTCCACCCGGCCGTTCCCCCGACAGCGTGGCGAGAGCACCTTTCCGCCCACGCCCGATCGGCTGAACCCGGCCGGGCTCGCCCGGCTCGCCTCGATGCGGACCGTCCAGCTGCTCGGCTGCCTGGTCGCGGCCGGCTGGGCGGCGGCCTTCCCGCTCGTCTCCGACCTGGACAACCAGCGGCTGTGGGGCCTGATCGCGGCCCCCGCGTACGCCCTGGCCGGACTGCTCTGCCTGACCCTGCCGCGCCGCTTCGCGGCCCGGGCCGCCGCCTCGGTGGCCCTCGTCGGGGCCGTCCTGGTCCCGCTCGCCGTGCTCGCCCTGCACGGCCGCCACCAGTCCGAGGTGATGGTGGTCGAACGCTCGGCCCGCCTGCTGCTCACCACCGGCACCGCGTACCTGCCGCACCCGGTGGTGGTCACCGACTACAACCCGTACCTGCCGGCGATGTCGCTGTTCGGGATGCCGCGCCAGCTGTTCGGCGACGCGACCGCCTTCGCGAGGGTCGCCGGGGACGCCCGGATCTGGTTCGCGCTGACCTTCTTCGTCTGCCTGCTGGCCGCCTGGCGGCTGCTGCGGCCCGCCCGCCCCGACGGCGGCGACCCGCGCGCGCCGCTGCTGCCGCTGGCCGTCCTCACCGCCTCGCCCCTGATCGCGCTCGCGCTGGCGGTCGGCGGGGTGGACCTGCCGCTGATCGGCGTGTGCTGCCTGGCCATGGCGCTCGCCGAGCGGGACCGCACGGTCGCCGCCGGGCTGGTGCTGGCGCTCGCCTGCACCCTCAAGTGGACGGCCTGGCCCGCGCTGCCGGTGGCCGTCCTGCTGCTCTGGCGGCTGTACGGCCGGCGCCCCGCGGCCCGCACCGCGCTGATCGGCGTCGGGGTGAGCGCGCTGGTGATCCTGCCCTCCGCGCTGACCCAGCCGGACGCGCTGCGCGAGCAGGTGGTGCGCTTCCCGCTCGGGATGACGGCGATCCGCACCCCGGCGGGCAGCCCGCTGCCCGGCAAGGTGCTGGCCGGCTTCGGGCCGACCGGGCACGCGATCTCGCTGGCGCTGATGACCGTGGCCCTGGTCGGGGTGGCGATCTGGCTGCTGGCCCGGCCGCCGGTCTCCGCCATCGCCGCCGCCGACCTGCTGGCCGCCGGGCTCGCGATCGCCTTCACGCTGGCCCCGGCCGGGCGGTTCGGGTACCTGGCGCTGCCGGCGGTGCTGATGATCTGGCCCCGGCTGGCGGCCCGGCGCTGGAGCAGCCGGCGCCCCGTCCCGCCCGGCCGGGTGCGCGGCCGGCCGCTGCCCGCCCTGCCGCGGCGCTGAGCGCCGGGAACGGCGCGGCCCGCCCGGCCCCTCCCGGGAGGGGCCGGGCGGGCCGACGGGCCCGCAGGACTACCGGCCGCCGGCCTTCAGGATGGAGGCGACGGCCGGGCCGGCCGCGTCCACGCCGTGGCCGCCGCCCTGCACCTCGGCGGCCACCGCGAGGTTGCCGCGGTAGGCGGTGAACCAGCTGTTGGTGACGTCGACCCCGGCGACCTCGGCGGAGCCGGTCTTGGCGCCCGCGTTGTCGGTGATGCCGGCCATCACGTCCTTGGCGGTGCCGCCGGTGGCGGTGGCCGCCATCATCGCCTTCAGCTTGGCGTCCACGTCCGGGGAGAGCGGGCGGGCGGCCTTCTGCTGCGGCAGCTCGGCGACCAGGATCGGCTGCTTGAACTCGCCGCTCTGGACGGTGGCGGTGACCGAGGCGATGGCCAGCGGGTTCATCTGGACCTTGCCCTGGCCGATGTAGTTCATGGCCTGCTCGTCCTTGCTGCCCGGGGCCGCGGGCACCTTGCCGTCGGTGTTCGGCAGGCCGGTCTTCCACTCCATGCCGATGCCGAACACGTCCTTGGCCGTGCCGGACAGCGTCTCGGGCTTGAGGCTGGCCAGGCCCTGGTTGATGAAGGCGGTGTTGCAGGACATCATGAAGTCCTGCTGGAGCGTGTTGTTCGGGTAGGCGCCCGGGAACGAGTTCGGGATCGCGTGCGGGTTGCCGCTCTTCTCCGGGCAGGCCACCACGGTGTCCGGGTTGACGCCGTTCTCCAGCAGGGCCGCCGAGGTGACGATCTTCATCGTGGAGCCCGGCGCGAGCAGCCCCAGGAAGGCCCGGTTCTGGCCGGTGGCCGGCGAGTTGGCGAAGGCCAGCACCTGACCGGTGCTCGGCTCGATCGCGACGACGGAGCCGGGCTTGCCGGCCAGGTCGGTCATCGCCTTCTCGGCGGCGGCCTGGAGGGTGTTGTCGATCGTCAGCTTGAACGGCTTGCCGGGCTTCGGCTCGACGATGGTGAACAGCTTGTCCACCGGGCCCTTGCCGGCCGGGTCGGAGATCACCACCGCGCTGCCCGCGTCCTGGTCCTTGGCCGGGTCCGGCGGCAGCAGCTTCGCGGCGTTGTCCTGGAGGGTGGTCAGCAGCGTCGGGGTCAGCGAGGCGGCGCTCACCGGCTTGCCGTTGCGGTCCACCACGGTGGACGGCGGGGCGAAGACCGGCTGGACGGCGATGGTCTCGTTGCCGGACAGGTGGGGGTGGATCACCGACGGCGCCCAGTGCACGGCGGGGGTGTTGTCGCTCATCTTCACGACGCCCAGGAAGCCCTGGTAGTCCCAGGCCCGGCTGGTGCCCGCGAACTCGGCGCGCGCCTTGTAGGACATCAGCGTGCCGGTGGGCCCGGGCGTGGCGGAGGGGGACGGCGCGTCCCCGGCGCCCGGCGTCGCGGAGGCCCCGGCGGACGGCTTGGCGGCCGGGGCGGGGGAGCCGGTGGCGGCGGAGAAGACCTGCTGGGTGGTCGGACCGAAGGGGGTGAGGGTCAGCGCGCTCGGCTTGACCTGGTCCCGGAAGGCGGTCAGGCCGGCGGTGGCCGCGGCCGGGTCGTCGGTCAGCGAGGCCGCCTTGGCGATGTCGCCGGCCGCCCAGGCCGTCAGGAAGTCCTTCAGCCCGGCCGCCGCCTGCTCGGCGGTCGGCGGCTCGGCGACCACGGTGCGCGGCTTCTTGCCGCCGTTGCCGCCGTTCGACTCGTTCACCAGGCTGTAGACGCCGTAGCCGCCGCCCGCGAGGACGGCGATGGACACGCCGGTGATGATGCCGATCTTCGCGCCACTGCGCATGGTGCAGGTCCCCCAGGGGTCTCGCGGCCGGGCGCAACCGGCCGGGGCCGGAAACGCGGTACCCCCCTACCCTAGGCAGGGCGGATCGGTGCGCCGGCGAATCGCCCGGTACTTGTGACGGATCTGGTACGTGCCGTGCACCGCATACGGACGATTCGCGGGAACCCGGTGCGCACCGGGGGCTCCGGCTCAGATCCAGGTGGTGAACCACATCCGGCGGCGCCAGTCCTCCAGCGGGATGGTCTGCCCGGTGAACAGCGGGAAGAAGAAGAGGAAGTTCCAGAGGATCAGCAGGATCAGCAGGCCGGCCCCCGCCGAGCCGATGATCCGGCGGTCCCGGGAGGCGCCGGCCGGTCCGATCAGGGCGCCGACCAGCATCGTCACCGCGAGCACCAGGAACGGGACGAAGACCACCGCGTAGAAGAGGAAGATCGTCCGCTGCTGGTAGGCGAACCAGGGCAGGTAGCCGGCCGCCAGGCCGCACAGCAGCGCGCCGGCCCGCCAGTCCCGCCGGGCCGCCCAGCGCCACAGGCAGTAGGCCAGCGCCACCAGGCCCGTCCACCACAGCAGCGGGGTGCCGATGCCCAGCACCTCGCGGGCGCAGTCGGCGGCGGTGCAGCCGGACTGGCCGTACTTGGGGGACTCGTAGAAGAAGGACACCGGCCGGCCCAGCACCAGCCAGGACCACGGGTTGGACTGGTAGGTGTGCGGGTCGCTCAGGCCGACGTGGAAGTCGTAGACCGTCGAGTGGTAGTGCCACAGGGCGCGCAGGGCCTCGGGTATCCACGGGAAGTCGGTGGAGCGGCCGGCCGCCCAGTCCCGGCCCCAGCCGCCCTGGCCGGGGGCGGTGCTGCTGGCGAACCAGCCCCACCAGGACGCGACGTAGACCGCCGCGGAGACCACCACGACCGACCCGAAGGCGGGCAGCACGTCCCGGGCGAGCACCGCCAGGAACGGGCGCGGGGCGCCGGCCAGGCGGCGCGCGCCGATGTCCCACAGCACCGTCAGCAGGCCGAAGGCCGCCGCCACGTACAGGCCGCTCCACTTGGTGGCGCAGGTCAGGCCGACGCAGACGCCGGCCGCGATCCGGTACGGGCGCCACCCCAGGTGCAGCCGCTGGGCGAGGGCGGCGTTCTCCACCCCGCCCAGCTTCCGCGCCAGCAGGGCCCGGGTGCGGTCGCGGTCCAGCAGCAGGAAGCCGAAGGCGGCGAGCGTCCAGAACATCACCACCAGGTCGAGCAGGGCGGCCCGGCTGAGCACCAGGTGCAGGCCGTCCACCGACAGCAGCAGGCCCGCCACGCAGCCCAGCAGGGTGGAGCGGAACAGCCGGCGGGCGATCCGGGCGATCATCAGCACCGACAGGGTGCCGAGCAGGGCCACCGCGAACCGCCAGCCGAAGGGGTTCATGCCGAACAGCTGCTCGCCCGCGCCGATGATCCACTTGCCGACCGGCGGGTGCACCACGTACGAGGGCGTCGACCGGTACGGGACGGCCGCGCCCGGCGTCATGATCGTGGCGTTGGCGTCCTCCGGCCAGCTGGTCTCGTAGCCGCCGTGCCAGAGCGCGTAGGCGTCCTTGGCGTAGTACGTCTCGTCGAAGATGATCGCGTGCGGCTGCCCGAGGTTCGTGAACCGCAGCAGGCCGGCGAAGACCGCCACCGCGAGCGGGCCCAGCCAGCCGGCCCAGCGGCAGAGGAAGGCCCACAGGCCCTGCGGCAGCGAGAGGCCCGCGCGCAGCAGCAGCGGCGACTGCGGCACGTCCCGGGGCGTCACCCGGGGGCCGTCCGGCATCGGCGGCGCCAGGCGCTCGGTGAGCGTCCCGGCCGGGCGGGCGGCGTAGCCGGACCGGGCGAGCCGCTCGCGCCAGCGGGCCGGCCCGGTCTGCGGGGGGCGGGGTGACGGCAGGCCGGCGCCGTCGTACGCGCAGTGGTCCGTACCAGTGGGCGCCTGGGCCGCCGTGTCGCCGTTCATCCGCCACATCGTAGGGGCGCTCTTCGCACGTGTGTCCGCTCCCTCGGAAGCTGACCGAAACGTCACCAAAAGCCCCGGGCCCCCGGCAGCTGCGAGGATGGGGACCGTGACAGGAGTACTCGTTCTCGCAGGCACCCCCATCGGCGACGTCGCGGACGCCCCGCCCAGGCTGGTCGACGAACTGGCCACGGCGGACGTGATCGCCGCCGAGGACACCCGGCGGCTGCGCCGGCTCACCCAGGCGCTCGGGGTGACCCCCGCCGGGCGGGTGGTCTCCTACTTCGAGGGCAACGAGGTCGGACGCACCCCCGAACTGGTCGAGGCGCTGCTCGGCGGCGCCCGGGTGCTGCTGGTGACCGACGCCGGCATGCCCTCGGTCTCCGACCCCGGGTACCGGCTGGTCGCCGCCGCCGTGGCCGCCGACGTCAAGGTCACCGCGGTGCCCGGGCCCTCGGCGGTGCTCACCGCGCTCGCGCTGTCCGGCCTGCCGGTGGACCGCTTCACCTTCGAGGGCTTCCTGCCGCGCAAGAGCGGCGACCGCTCCCGGCAGCTGGCCACCATCGCGGCCGAACCGCGCACCATGGTGTTCTTCGAGGCGCCGCACCGGATCGCCGAGGCGCTGGCGGCGATGGCCGAGGCGTTCGGGCCGCAGCGCCCGGCCGCCGTCTGCCGGGAGCTCACCAAGACCTACGAGGAGGTCAGGCGCGGGCCGCTCGGCGAGCTGGCGGCCTGGGCGGCCCAGGGCGTCAAGGGCGAGATCACCGTCGTGGTGGCCGGCGCCCCGCCGGCCGCGCCGCAGGAGCTGACCCCGGCCGAGCTGGCCCGGCTGGTGGCCGTCCGGGAGGAGGCCGGGGAGCGCCGCAAGGAGGCCATCGCGGCCGTCGCGGCGGAGCTCTCGCTGCCCAAGCGGGAGGTCTTCGACGCGGTCGTGGCGGCGAAGAAGGAGGCCCTCGGGGGAGCCCCGGGACGGGGGTGAACCACGGGGGTTGCGTTGCTCACGGGGCGTCGTACCGTGGAGAGAAGGCCCCGGTAAACACCCGTCGAGCTGAAGTTTCGACCGCGGATTCCGGCCCCTGCGAGGATTTTCGTATAGGTCTGACCAACGCCCATCCAAGTCTTCACAAGCGGGGCATCGGCCGGGGCGGTCCGGGCATTTCCTGGAACGGAAAGACCCAGCCGGACGAGCGTCCGGCGGGCGCTGGGAGACGGCAATGAGCGAGCGCAGCGAGCGACCCGACACGAGGTGCGCGTTCCGCGAAGCGGCCGGCGAGCGAAGCGAGGTGGGCGCATGAGCGACATCGTCGGCAGCCCCCGCAGTGGCAGCGCACTGAGCACCGCCGGCCTGGCCGGCCGGCCGCACACTCCCGTCGAGACCGTACGGGAGGCCTACTCCTTCGCGTGCCTGCGCTGCGGGTACGGCTGGGAGCAGGCGTACGACATCGAGCACCACGTCTCCAAGGACGGGCACGTCGTGTTCGAGTACCACGCCAACGGTGTCCGGGTACCGTCCCCGCTGCTCAAGCCGACCTGCCCGGGCTGCGGAGGACACACCGTGCGGATCATGCGCGAGGGCCGGGTGGCCTCCGCCGACCAGGCCTGGCAGCACGCCCCCGGCTACCCGGCGCACGCCGAGCCGGCCGGGGCGCCCGCGGTGGCCGAGCCCGCCCGGCCGCGCGGACGCTGGGCCCGGTTCTGGTCGCGGCTGCTGGGCTGACACCGGGGCGAGGAGGGAGCGGCCGCCCCCGACCGGGGACAACTCGGTCGAGGGCGGACCGCGAGCCCGACTAAGCTTTCCGACCATGGCGGCCACTGCAGACCACAGCACCACCGGGGCGAGCGCCTCGACGTACTACGTTTCCACCCCGATCTACTACGTCAACGATCGCCCGCACCTGGGCCACGCGTACACCACCGTGGCGGGCGACGTCCTCACCCGCTGGCACCGCCAGCGCGGCGAGAAGGTGTGGTACCTGACCGGTACCGACGAGCACGGCCAGAAGATCATGCGGACCGCCGAGGCGAACGGCGTCAGCCCCCAGGAGTGGTGCGACAAGCTGGTCGAGGAGGCCTGGAAGCCGCTCTGGCAGCACCTGGAGATCGCCAATGACGACTTCATCCGCACCACCGAGGAGCGGCACACCGCCCGGGTGCAGGAGTTCGTCCAGGACCTGTTCGACAAGGGCGAGATCTACAAGGGCGGCTACTCCGGCCCGTACTGCGTCGGCTGCGAGGAGTTCAAGCTCCCGTCCGAGCTGCTCGACGGCGCGACGGCCGACGAGAAGCTCTGCGCCGTGCACAAGAGGCCGGTCGAGTGGCTGGAGGAGGAGAACTACTTCTTCCGGCTCTCCGCCTACGGCCCGCAGCTGCTGGAGTTCTACGCGGCGAACCCCGACTTCATCCAGCCCGCCTCGGCCCGCAACGAGGTGCTGCGCTTCGTCGAGCAGGACCTCAAGGACCTCTCGATCTCCCGCTCCACCTTCGACTGGGGCGTGCCGCTGCCCTGGGACGAGAAGCACGTCCTCTACGTGTGGGTGGACGCGCTGCAGAACTACATCACCGCGGCCGGCTACGGCAGCGACCCGGAGCGCTTCGCCGAGCTGTGGCCCGCCTCCGTCCACCTGGTCGGCAAGGACATCCTGCGGTTCCACGCCGTCATCTGGCCCGCCATGCTGATGGCCGCCGGGCTGCCGCTGCCCAAGCGGGTCGTGGCCAACGGCTGGCTGATGGTCGGCGGCGAGAAGATGTCCAAGTCCAACCTGACCGGCATCGCGCCCACCGACCTGACCTCGCACTTCGGCGTGGACGCCTACCGCTACTACTTCCTGCGGGCGATCCCGTTCGGCACCGACGGCTCGTTCTCCTGGGAGGACTTCACCGCCCGGTACACCTCGGAGCTGGCCAACGACTTCGGCAACCTGGCCTCCCGGGTCGCCGCGATGGTCGGCAAGTACTTCGACGGGGTGCTGCCCGCCGCCACCGCCGCCGGTGCCGCCGAGCAGGCCGTCGCGGACGGGCTGACCAGGGCCGTCGCCGCGGCCGACCGGAAGATCGGCGAGGAGCTGGACTTCGCCGGCGGCATCGCGGCGATCTTCGAGTTCGTCAAGCAGGTCAACGGCTACCTCACCGAGCAGGAGCCCTGGAAGGTCGCCAAGGACGACTCGGCCGAGGGCCGGGCCCGCCTGGCCACCATCCTCTACACCGCCGCCGAGGCGCTGCGGGCCACCGCCGTGCTGCTCAACCCGGTGATGCCGTCCACCGCCGAGAAGCTGTGGGCCTCGCTGGGCGCCGACGCCGCCGGGCTGGGCGCGCTCGCCGCGCAGACCATCGCCACCACGGCCGACTGGGGCCGGCTGCCCGTCGGCGCCACCGTCACCAAGGGCGAGATCCTCTTCCCCCGCCTCGAAGAGAAGCCGACCGCCTGACATGGCCGCCAAGGACGACGCCCGGTCGACCCCGCCGCCGCTGCCGGAGCCCCTGGCCGTGGCGGTGGCCGACTCGCACACCCACCTGGACATGCAGTCCGGCACCCCGGCCGAGGGCCTGGCCAAGGCCGCCTCGGTCGGGGTCACCACGGTGGTCCAGGTGGGCTGCGACGTGCCCGGCTCGCGCTGGGCCGCCGAACTGGCGGCGCGGTACGAGCAGGTGCACGCGGCCGTCGCCCTGCACCCCAACGAGGCGCCGCGGATCTTCCTCGGGGACGCCGACGGCTGGTCCGGGCAGCAGCGCACGGCCGGCGGGGCCGCCGCGCTGGAGGAGGCGCTCGCCGAGATCGACCGGCTCGCCGCCCTGCCGCAGGTGCGCGCGGTCGGCGAGACCGGCCTGGACTACTTCCGCACCGGCCCGGAGGGCGTGGAGATCCAGAAGGAGTCGTTCCGCCGCCACATCGAGATGGCCAAGCGGCACGGCAAGGCCCTGGTCATCCACGACCGGGACGCCCACGAGGACGTCATCGCCGTCCTGCTGGCGCAGGGCGCGCCGGAGCGGACCGTCTTCCACTGCTACTCCGGCGACGCGGAGATGGCCAGGACCTGCGCCGAGCACGGCTGGTACCTCTCGTTCGCCGGCCCCGTCACCTTCAAGGCCAACCAGCCGCTGCGCGACGCCCTGCTCGCCACCCCGCTGGACCGGATCCTGGTCGAGACCGACGCCCCGTTCCTCACCCCGCACCCCTACCGCGGCCGCCCGAACGCGCCGTACCTGATCCCGGTCACGGTGCGCTCGATGGCCGCCACCCTGGGCCTGGCCGAGGACGAGCTGTCCGCGGCCATCGCGGCCAACACCGCCCGGGCCTTCGACTACTGAACCCGCGGCCGGGGCCCCGTCCGGATCGGCGCGTCCGGACGGCGGCCCCCGCGCCCGTATCCTTGGCGCGTGAGCACCACCGACCCCACCCCTGACAGCCACCTGCTGGGCGCCGCCGACATCCGGGAGCTGGCCGCCGCGTTCGGCGTCAAGCCGACCAAGCAGCGCGGGCAGAACTTCGTCATCGACGGCAACACCGTGCGGCGGATCGTCCGGGCCGCCGACGTGACGGAGCAGGACGCGGTGGTGGAGGTCGGGCCCGGGCTCGGCTCGCTCACGCTGGCGCTGCTGGAGGTCGCGCGGCACGTCACCGCGGTCGAGATCGACCCGGTGCTGGCGCGGCACCTGCCGGACACCGTCGCCGCCCGGATGCCCGGCAAGGCGGACGCCTTCGACCTGGTGCCCAGCGACGCCATGGAGGTCACCGAGCTGCCCGGCCCGGCGCCCACCGCGCTCGTCGCCAACCTCCCGTACAACGTCGCGGTGCCCGTCCTGCTGCACATGCTGGCGACCTTCCCCAGCATCGAGCGGACCCTGGTCATGGTGCAGAGCGAGGTCGCCGACCGGCTCGCCGCCAAGCCGGGCAACAAGGTGTACGGCGTGCCGTCGGTGAAGGCCAACTGGTACGCCGAGGTGAAGCGGGCCGGCGCCATCGGGCGCAACGTGTTCTGGCCCGCCCCCAACGTCGACTCCGGGCTGGTCTCGCTGATCCGCCGCGAACCGCCGAGGACCAGCGCCAGCCGCGAGGAGGTCTTCGCGGTGGTCGACGCCGCGTTCGCCCAGCGGCGCAAGACCCTGCGCGCCGCGCTGGCCGGCTGGGCCGGCTCCGCCGCCGGGGCCGAGCAGGCGCTCGCGGCGGCCGGCATCGACCACAAGCTGCGCGGCGAGATGCTGACCGTGGAGCAGTTCGCCGCGATCGCCGAGCACAGGCCCGGCCACGGACCCGCCGAGGACAGCGAGTGATCACCGTACGGGTACCGGCCAAGGTCAACGTCCAGCTCGGGGTCGGCGGTCTGCGCGCCGACGGCTTCCACGACCTGGCCAACGTCTTCTTCGCCGTCGCCCTCGGCGACGAGGTCACCGCCACCGCGGGCCGGGGCGTGACGCTCAGCTGCTCCGGGCCGGACGCCGCCGTCGTCCCGCTGGACGACAGCAACCTCGCCGCCCGCGCCGCCCGGCTGCTCGCCGCCCACCACGGCATCGCCGACCCCGGCGTGCACCTCCACATCGCCAAGGCCATCCCGGTGGCCGGCGGCATGGCCGGCGGCAGCGCCGACGGCGCCGCCGCACTGGTCGCCTGCGACGCGCTCTGGCAGCTGGACACCCCGCTGCCGGTGCTGCTGGAGCTGGCCGCCGAACTCGGCTCCGACGTGCCGTTCGCCCTGCTCGGCGGCGTCGCCCTCGGCCGTGGCCGGGGCGAGATCCTGGAACCGCTGGCCGTCGAGGGCACCTTCCACTGGGTCTTCGCGGTCGCCGAGGGCGGCCTGTCCACCCCCGCCGTGTTCCGCGAGTGCGACCGGCTGCGCGAGGAGGCCGGCACCGGCTCCAGCGCCACCGACGTCCCCACCCCGGACGCCGACCCGGCGCTGCTCGCCGCCCTGGCCGAGGGCGACGCCGTCGCCCTGGCCGCCGCGCTCGCCAACGACCTCCAGCCCGCGGCGCTCTCGCTGCGCCCCGCGCTCGCGGCGACCCTGCGGGCCGGCACCGAGGCGGGCGCGCTCGGGGCGTTGGTCTCCGGCTCGGGGCCGACCTGCGCCTTCCTGGCCAAGGACGCCGAGGCGGCGGCCGCGGTGGCCTCGGCGCTGCGGGCCTCCGGCACCTGCCGGGCGGCGCACGCCACGTACGGGCCGGTGCCGGGGGCGGGGCTCGTGGGCTGAGGGGGCCGTTCCGGGGGTGCCCTTCGGGTGGTGTCCTTCCGGTGGTCGTCCTTCGGTGGGGGCTTCGCGGGCGGGTGTCCTTCGGTGGGGGCTCGGGCGGACGTCCTCGGGTGGGGGCTGCGCGGGCTCCGGGGGTGGGGGGCTTCGCGGGCTCCGGGGGTGGGGGGCTTCGCGGGCTCCACGGCGGCCGAGGCGGTGAAGCCGCTCCGGCGGGCCCATTAGGCTGGGGAGATCGGGGTGTCCCCGACAGGGGCGCCCGGCCGTCGAGCGGCGGACCGCCCCGAGACCGCCGAACCCAGGAGCGCAGCACACGTGGCCGTCAACCTCGCCACCATCGAGTCCGTCACGAAGGTCTACGGCACCCGCACCCTGCTGGACGCGGTCAGCCTGGGCGTCAGCGAGGGCGACCGGATCGGCGTCGTCGGCCGCAACGGTGACGGCAAGACCACCCTGATCCGGATGCTCGCCAAGCTGGAGGAGCCCGACGGCGGCCGGATCACCTGGAACGGCGGCCTGGAGCCCGCCGTCCTCACCCAGCACGACTCCCTCGACCCGAAGGCCACCATCCGGCACGAGGTCATCGCCGACCGCGCCGACCACGAGTGGCTCGGCGACGCCCGCATCCGCGACATCATCGAGGGCCTCTTCGGCGGCCTCGACCTGCCCGGCTTCGCGGACGGCCTGGACACCGTCATCGGCCCGCTCTCCGGCGGTGAGCGCCGCCGGATCGCCCTCGCCAAGCTGCTGCTCGGCTCGCCCGAACTGATCATCCTGGACGAGCCCACCAACCACCTGGACGTCGAGGGCATCAACTGGCTCGCCCAGCACCTCCAGAAGCGCCGCTCCGCGCTCGTCTGCGTCACCCACGACCGCTGGTTCCTCGACCAGGTCTGCACCCGGATGTGGGACGTCCAGCACGGCGAGGTGCACGAGTACGAGGGCGGCTACTCCGACTACGTCTTCGCCCGCGCCGAGCGCTCCCGGATCGAGGCCGTCGAGGAGCAGAAGCGCCAGAACATGGCCCGCAAGGAGCTGGCCTGGCTGCGCCGCGGTGCCCCGGCCCGCACCTCCAAGCCGCGCTACCGGATCGAGGCCGCCAACGCCCTGATCGCGGACGTGCCGGAGCCGCGGGACAAGTCCGAGCTGATGAAGTTCGCCAACGCCCGGCTCGGGAAGACCGTCTTCGACCTGGAGGGCGTGACCGTCACGGCCGGCCCGAAGCTGCTGCTGGAGAACATCACCTGGCAGCTCGGCCCCGGCGACCGGATCGGCCTGCTCGGCGTCAACGGCGCGGGCAAGACCTCGCTGCTGCGCGCGATGCGCGACGCGTACACCTCCGAGGGCGACGTCCAGCCGGCCTCGGGCGTCATCAAGGTCGGCAAGACCGTGCGGCTCGCCTACCTGTCCCAGGAGGTCGCCGAGCTGGCCCCGGCGACCCGGGTGCTCCAGGCCGTCGAGCAGGTCCGCTCGCGGGTCGACCTCGGCAAGGGCCGGGAGATGAGCGCCGGGCAGCTGTGCGAGCAGTTCGGCTTCGGCAGGGACAAGCAGTGGACGCCGGTCGGCGACCTCTCCGGCGGCGAGCGGCGCCGGCTCCAGCTGCTGCGGCTGCTGATGGACGAGCCCAACGTGCTGTTCCTGGACGAGCCCACCAACGACCTGGACATCGAGACCCTCAACCAGCTGGAGGACCTGCTCGACGGCTGGCCGGGCTCGATGATCGTCATCAGCCACGACCGGTTCTTCGTCGAGCGCACCACGGACACCGTCTACGCGCTGCTCGGCGACAAGAAGATGCGGATGCTGCCGAACGGCGTGGACGAGTACCTGGAGCGCCGGGCGGCGATGGCCGCCGCGGCCGCTGCCGCGGCCTCGGGGGGTTCCGGTGGGGCCGGGGCTTCCGGTGGCTCGGGCGGTGCGGGGGCGTCGGGGGCTTCGGCTGCGTCGGCGGGCGGCGGCGCGGCTCCCGCGCTGTCCGGCGGGGACCTGCGGGCGGCGAAGAAGGAGATGCAGAAGCTGGAGCGGCAGATCGCCAAGCTGGACGACAAGGAGTCCAAGCTGCACGCCCAACTCGCCGAGCACGCCGCCGACTTCTCCAAGGTCGCGGAGCTGGACGCGCAGCTGCGCGCGGTCCGGGACGAGAAGGAGGAGCTGGAGATGAGCTGGCTGGAGCTGGCCGAGCAGGTCTGATCCGGGGGCGCTTCCCGCCGGGCGCTTCCCGCCGGGTGGTTCCCGCCGGGTGGTTCCGGGTGGGGCGGTCCGGGTGGGGCGGTCCGGGCCCGGGGGCCGGGTGCTTCCCTGGTGGGGCGGGCCGGGTGCGGGCGGGCCGGGTGCGGGTGGGGCGGGCCGGCGGGGTCACGCCTGGGGTCGGCCGCGGAGGAGCGTTTCGAGCTCCTCCGCCGCACGGCCCAGCGCGCTGCGGGTCGGGTCGTGCGGGGCGGTCGGCCCGGCCGCCGGGACCGTCGGAGGGCGGTGCGCCCGGGCGGCGGCGGTCAGTTCGTCCAGCGCCCGCCGCACCCGGTCGGCCTCCGCCGGGTCCGGCACCCGGCCGCCGTACCTGATCTGCGCCGCGAAGGCCGCCACCGCGCCGCCCAGCCGCTCCAGCGCCGCCGTCGCCGGCAGCCACCGCTCCGCGAGCCGGCCGGTGGGCGGCGGCTCGGCCAGGCCCTGCCGGACCTCCCGGCGGGCGTCCGCCAGCGACCGGTAGGCCGTACGGCGCAGCCACACCTGGGCGGCGGCGTCGCCGGTGCCGTCGGCCGTACCGGCGACGGCGTCGAGGTACGCCCGCAGGGCCGTCGCCGCGTCCACCAGCCTGGGCTCGATCCGGTGGCGCGGGCGCTCCGGCCACAGCAGGTAGCCGAAGAGCAGGACGATCGCGCTGGCCAGGACGGTGTCCAGGACCCGCGGCCAGAACTCGGCGGCGCTGCTCTGTCCGCCGAGCTGGAGCAGGACCAGCGCCATCGGCGTCATCACCACGGTGTTCAGCCCGTAGTGCGCCGCCGTGGCGTACGGCAGCAAGGCCACGCAGCCGGCGGCCATCGCGGTCAGCGCCCACTCGTCGGTGGCGGCCGTGAGCAGTGCCGCGGTCACCGCCACCCCGAGCACCGTGCCGACCGAGCGGCTCACCGCGCGCAGGAACACCGAGCCGAGGTCCGGCTTGAGCACGAAGGCGATCGTCATGGGCACCCAGTAGCTCTTGCTGAGCGGGTAGTTGGCGGTGACCACCGAGCCGGCCGCGATGCACAGCGCGACCCGCAGCCCGTACCGCACCGACCCCCGGGACAGCAGCCGCGCCCGCAGCCGCCACGGGTCCGGCGGCGGCGCGGGGGCGGTGCCGATCCGGGCCGCACGCCCGGCCACGGTGTCGGCGGCGGCCCGCAGGGCCACGTCCAGCGCCTGCCGCGAGGGGGTGTCGGGCCGCCAGTCGGGGACGGCGACCTCGCCGCCGCCCTGCCGCACGGCGGCCGCCAGCCGGCCCGGCACCTCGGCCACCTCCGGCGGGACCGGCCGGCGGGCCCACAGCAGGCCGGTCGCCGCCTCGGTGGCGGCGAGGGCCGCCTCGTACATCCGGGCCCGGCGGTCCGGGGCGCCGCCGGGGCCCGTCCGGAGGAGGTCCTGGAGCTGGTTCAGCCGGGCCGTCAGCACCTGGCGCGAGGCCGCCGCCCGCGGGCCGCCCAGATCGGCGAGCGTACGGCCCAGCGCGTCGTACGCGGCGGCCAGCGCCCGGTTGCGCGGATCCGCGGCGGGCCGGCTCGGCCCACCCGCCGGCAGCCCGAGCAGCACCACGAACGCGGCCCCGACCGGCAGCATCGGCGCGGCCGCCCACCACGGCTGCGGCAGCGGCATCCCGCTGCCCAGTGCCGCCGACACCAGCAGCAGCATCCCGGCCGCCGAGCCGCGCGGCCCGGTCGCGCTCAGCGCGCCCGACACGAAGGCGGTCAGCGTCAGCACCGCCCCCAGCAGCGGGCCGTCCGCGTCGGCGTGCTGGAGGGCGGTACCGATCAGCATGCCGAGCGTGGAGGCGAGCACCGCCGTCCCGATCCGCGCGGCCCGCAACCTGCCCGGCTCGGCTCGGTCGTTCATCGTCGCGTGCATCGCCCCGAGCCCGGCGAACACCCCCAGGTCCAGCCGGTGCGCCAGCAGCCCCACGGTCAGCGGCACCGCCATGCCCACCGCGGCCCGCACCATGAGCGCGACCGGCACCGGCGGCCGCGCGGGCCGCGCGGCCCGCGCCCACCAGGGGGAGGAGGAGACGTCGGAGGAGCTCACGCGGTCACGTCCGTTCTGCGGCCTCGGGTCGCTGCTGTGCGACATTGCGCGGCAGATGGGGCGTACCGGGCCAGTCTACCCAGGGGCCGCCACGGCGCCCTGCATGTCAAGTTCGTACCGATCGCTTACGGGCGGGCCAAGGTCCCTGCCGGTCCGACAGGGGTGGTGGCTACCATGACGGAGGCGGAATCCGTCCCCGGCGCGGACGGTGTCCGACCAGGACGGTACGTACCAGAAGTTGACGGTGTGTCGCGGCCCGTAGCCGCCCGGGGGGCCCGGGCGCGGCGGACCGTACGGGGGAGAGGTGGACTGCTGTGGCAGGCAATGCAACTAGTTCGGGGACGCCGACCCCTTCGGCCAGTCCGTCGCCCGGTCCCACGCCGGCGCCCTCGGCGAGTCCTTCGCCGAGCCCGTCGCCCAGTCCTTCGCCGAGCCCTTCGCCGAGCCCGGCTCCGAGCCCTTCGGCCAGCCCGTCGCCGAGTCCTTCGCCCTCGCCTTCGGGCAGCCCGGCGCCCGGCGCGTCGGGCGGCGACCCGCAGGGCCAGGCGTCTTCGGCCGACACGGCGCCGTTCATGCTGGACCAGCCGCTTCCGTGGCCGTTCGGCGTGGTCAACATCGCCCCCATCGTCAGCAAGGTGCAGACGAACGTCAGCGCCAGCGACCTGGTGGCGGCCTTCGGCAAGCAGGACGTCCAGGTCGAGCTCGACACGCTCAAGACGTTCGCCGGGAAGGTGGAAGCCCTGCTCGCCGCGATGGAGGGCTCGGCGGCCGCGCCGTACAAGCTCCAGGAGCAGAAGGTCAGCCAGGGCAGCTTCGTCAACGGGGCGGATGCCGGGAAGTTCCCGGAGGCAGTGGCTCTGAACACGGCCTACAGCAAGGTGCACGAGCAGCTCGTCAAGCTCCACAAGGACTTCGTGTCCCAGATCGAGCAGATGACGACGGCGGTGGCCAAGACGGCCAACTCGTACGCGAGCAACGAGGACGAGACGACGGCCGCCCAGAACGCGGTGGCGAAGGACGCGGGCGTCACCTCGCCGTCCACGGGATCGAGCGGAACGGCACCGAAGTCCAAGGACATGAACTTCTGACAGCGGTGCGGGGAGAGACCAACGGGGAGACGGGGAGCAAACTATGGCAGGAACAACAGACTTCGGCGACATCGACCACGCCGTGCTCAAGGGAATGGTCGACGGCGCGAAGCCGGCGGAGGTGCTGAAACGAGCCGGTCAGCTTCAGGATGCCGGTCGCGTCCTGTCGGAGCTCAGCACGGCCCTTCAGGCGCACCTGGGCAAGGTCACCTGGGAAGGGCCGGCGGCCGAGAACTTCAAGACGTGGGTCGGCAACCTGTACAAGTCCGCGGCGATCATTTCCCAGCACGCCACGACCGCCGGCAGCGCGATGAACCAGGCAGGCGAGGCGCTCAGCACCGCCCGGTCCGCGGTGCCGAAGCCGCCGGAGACCGAGATCCAGACGATCAACAGGCACAGCAGCCAGTCGACCCTGCTCAACGTCCCCCAGCTTGCCGTCGGCCAGACCGTCGACGACTACATGAAGACCGTGAACCCCAAGTGGGTGACGACGGCGGAGTTCAATCAGGCCAAGGCGAAGGTCGAGAAGGAGCACCAGGAGGCCATTCTCCAGATGGAGAAGCTGGCCCAGGCGTACAGTGCGGCAACCACGACGCTGAACGGGATCGACGACAACGTGTCGCTGCCGGGGACACCGGGTGCTGACAGCAACAAGGGTGATTCCCCGGACTATCCGGGCAGCGGTGGTGGCAGTGGCGGCTCTGGAGGTGTCGTCCGCACCCCGCGTACGGGCGGCGGAAGTGTCGGTGACAGCTCCCGCCCCTCCGGTGGGGGCGGCTACGGCGGCGGCACGGTCCTGCCCCGCGACCCGGGAGCGGGCGGCCCCGGCCCGGGCAACCCGGGCAACACCCCGCCCCCGCCGCACGGTGGCGGGGGGCAGCTGCCGCCTGCCCCGCAGGACCCGGGGACCCCGTCCCCGCCGTCGTACCCGTCGGAGCCGGTGAACCGCCCGGGCACCGACCTCAACAGCCTGCCGCCCGCGCCGACCCTGCCGACGCAGACCGGCCCGTACGGCCCCGGTGGCGGCCAGCTGCCGACGGACGGACCGACCACCCTGCCCGGCTACCCGGGCGGGCCGGGCGGCTCGAACAACGGACCCGGCATCCCCGGCGGCGGACCGGTCACCGGCATCCCCGGCGGAACGGGCGGCGGCACGGTCCCGGGCAAGGGCGGCGGCAGCGGGTACTTCTCCGGCAAGGGCGGCGGCCAGATCCAGCCGCGCACGAGCCCGTTCGGCGGTGGCCAGGCGCAGGGGAAGGGCGGTTCCCCGGGCCTGCCCAGCGGGACGGTCTTCGGTGCCCGCGAGGCGGGGCCGGCCGGCGGCCGGGTCGGTGGGCCCGGCGCCATGGGCGGCATGCACCCCGGGATGGGCGGCGCCCACGGCGGTGCGGTCGGTGCCGGCGGCGGTTCGCGTGGTCGGGGCCTGACCTCGACACCCGGCGGTACGGTCGGCGGCCGCAAGGGCCCGACGGCCGGCGGGGAGTTCACACCGGGAGGCACCGGCCTGCGCAACCGTGCGGCGGGTGCTGGTGAGACCGGCCCCCAGAGCAGGCAGAACGGCATGATGGCGCCCGGAACGGCGGGTCACGGCAGCCGGAAGGAGCGCGACCGCCGCAAGCGGGCCGACTACCTGCACGAGGACGAGGAGACCTGGACCAGCGGTACGCCGCACAGCAACCCGGACGTGATTGAGTAGGACGGCGACGACTGCCCGGCCACGGGGCAACCCCGGTGGCCGGGCAGTCACGTTCAGGGCACTGGTCTTGCCGACGGGGACATTGACGAGGAGCTGTGATGGGGCGGACGACGTCGGGAGTACGCGGTCGGGGGTTTGCTGCGGCTTTCCTGGCCGGAGGGATCCTGGCAGGTCCAGCGGTACTGCCGGCGGCTGCAGCGGATTCGATCCGTGCGGATCAATGGCATCTGGACGCCATGCACGCGTCTGAGATGTGGCAAGTCTCCAAAGGCCGGGGCATCACGGTTGCGGTAGTCGACGGTGGCTTCAAGCTGGACCACCCGGATCTGGCGGGGCAGTTCCTACCAGGGCAGGACTTCAGCGGGAGCCCGGGTGGGGTCGGGTCCTACGGTGATCCCCACGGCACTCTGATGGCTGGTCTCATCGCGGGCACCGGAAAGGCCAACGGGGGTAAGGGTGCGTACGGGCTGGCACCAGAGGTCAAGATCCTGCCTCTGAAGATCAACAATGGCTCGGCGGGGAGTCTCGTCTCGGCCGACTTCCTGGATCAGGTCGGGAAGGCAGTCACCTATGCTGTCGACCAAGGTGCCAAGGTCATCAGCATCTCCCAAGGAATGAACTCTGTCACCGCCACCCAAGAGAATGTAGCCAAGCTGAATCGCATTCTTGCGTCTGCGCGGGCGAGGGGCTCGTTGGTCTTCGCAGCAGCGGGGAACGAGGCGCAGTCAGGGAACCCGATCGACTATCCCGGGGCTCTCCCCAATGTTGTCGGCGTCGGTGCGGTTGACCGCAATGGAGCCGTGACATCGGAATCCTCTTTCGGGCCTCAGGTGGCGCTTGTCGCTCCCGGGATGGACACGATCGGAGCCTGTACGACCCCGTCCGGGTATTGCAAGGGCCACGGGACATCGGATGCGACGGCATTGGCTTCCGCTTCGGCGGCGTTGATCTGGTCGGTTCATCCGGATTGGTCTCCGAACCAGATTCTGCGGGTCCTCATCAACACGGCGAGCAGGCCGAACGGCGGAACGGTCCGCACGGATGACGCTGGTTGGGGTGCGGTGCGGCCGCGTGTCGCATTGACGGATCCGGGGGATCCGGGTCCGGCGGGCGTGTCGCCGCTTCCGGCTGATGTCGCTGAGCCGTCGGCGGCTCCGCAGCCGTCTGGAAGTGCGGCTGCTCCTGCGTCGGCCGTGCCGGTCCCGGCGGAGAGCCCGACGGAGGTGGCTGCCGGTGGGCCGTCGGCGGAGCCGAAGGCGGAGAAGTCGTCGGGTTCGAGCAGCGCGTTGCCGATCGTGGGTGGTGTGGCGGTCGGGCTGGTGGCGGTGGTCGGTGTGGTGGTCGCCGTGCTGCGGCGGCGGAAGTCGGTCGTGCAGCCGGCGCCGGTTCCGGCGCAGCAGCCGTTCGGGGCGGCGCCGCCCGCCCCGCCGTCGTACCAGCCGCCGGTGCCGCCGGAGGACAACCCGTACGCGAGGTAGTCGACGTTGGCGGGAGAGAGCGGAATGTGGGTCCGTCGGCTTGTGGCGCTTGGGGCGGTGAGCCTGTTTGCCGTGGCGACCACGGTGACGCCGGCTGTTGCCGACGGATCGATCCGTGCGAACCAGTGGCATCTCGATGCCATGCATGCCCCGGAGATGTGGAAAATTTCCAAGGGGGACAACGTCACCGTTGCCGTCATCGATGGCGGCTTCAAACTGGATCACCCGGATCTGGTCGGCCAGTACCTTCAGGGCAAGGATTTCAGCGGAAGCCCGGGCGGGGTCGGGGCCTATGCGAACGGCCACGGTACCCAGATGGCCAGCCTCATCGCGGGCACCGGGAAGTCCGACGGGGGCAAGGGGGCCTACGGTCTTGCCCCTGGCGCCAAGATCCTCCCGCTGAAGATCGCCAACGGATCCGAGCGGGGTGTGGTCACGGCCGAATTCCTGGACCAGATCGGGCAGGCCGTCACCTATGCGGTCGAGCAGGGCGCCAAGGTCATCAACATCTCGCAGGGAACTGCCGCAGTCACGACTTCCTCAGCTGATCTGGAGAAGCTGAACAGGACCCTGGCATGGGCCCGGGCCAAGGGCTCACTGGTGGTCTCCAGCGTCGGAAACTCCGGAAACGACGGGAACATCGTCGAGTACCCGGGAGCCCTGCCCAATGTCGTCGGGGTGGGGGCCTCGGACCGGAACGGTACGGTCACTGCCGAGTCCGAGCGTGGGCCGCAGGTTGCCCTTGTCGCCCCGGGTATGGACATGATCGAGGCCTGCACCGGTCCTACCGGGTACTGCACGAGTCATGGAACGTCGGACGCGACGGCCCTGGTATCGGCATCTGCGGCTCTCGTATGGTCGGTGCACCCGGACTGGACGGCGAATCAGGTCCTGCGCGTCCTCATCAATACGGCAGGGAAGCCGAATGACGGGTCAGGCCGCAACGACATCGTCGGCTACGGAGCAGTACGGCCTCGAGTCGCGCTGACGGATCCGGGGGATCCCGGTCCGGCGGGCGTGTCGCCGCTGCCGGCCGATGCGGTGGCACCGTCGGCGGCTCCGTCGAGTGCGCCGGGTCCCGCGTCGGCCGTGCCGGTCCCGGTGGAGAGCCCGACGGAGGTGGCTGCCGGTGGGCCGTCGGCGGAGCCGAAGGCGGAGAAGTCGTCGGGTTCGAGCAGCACGTTGCCGATCGTGGGTGGTGTGGCGGTCGGGCTGGTGGCGGTGGTCGGTGTGGTGGTCGCCGTGCTGAGGCGGCGGAAGCCGGTCGTGCAGCCCGCGCCGGTTCCGGCGCAGCAGCCGTTCGGGGCGGCGCCGCCCGCCCCGCCGTCGTACCAGCCGCCGGTGCCGCCGGAGGACAACCCGTACGCGAGGTAGTGCGTGCGTCGGCCGAGGTGAGGGCGCCGGGGGAGGACCCCGGCGCCCTCGTGCGTGGTGGGGGCGCGGGGTGGCGGGGGTGCGCCGGAGTCACTCGGGTGGAGGCTGGTGGGGCCGGTGGCCGGGTGGCGAGGGTGGTGGTATGGATGCGGAGGGTGCTTGGCGGGACGGGCAGGACGGGCAGGGCGGCCAGGTCGGGCAGGTGCGGCGGGCGGCGGCCGCGGCGCTGATCGGGACGGCGATCGAGTTCTACGACTTCTTCATCTACGGGACGGCGGCCGCGTTGGTGTTCGGGCCGGTGTTCTTCCCCGGGTTGGGCGCGGTGGGGGCGCTGTTGGCGGCGTTCTCGGTGTACGCGGTGGCGTTCCTGGCCCGGCCGGTGGGGGCGGTGGTGTTCGGGCACTTCGGGGACCGGGTGGGGCGGAAGGTGACGCTGGTGGTGTCGCTGCTGCTGATGGGGTTGGCGACGGCGGCGGTGGGGTTGCTGCCGGGGTACGGGGTGTGGGGGTGGTGGGCGCCGGCGGTGCTGGTGGTGCTGCGGGTGTGTCAGGGCGTCGGGTTGGGCGGGGAGTGGGGCGGGGCGGCGCTGCTGATCGCGGAGAGCGCGCCGGCCGGGCGGCGGGGGCGGTACGGGGGGTTCCTGCAGCTGGGGCCGACGATCGGGTTCGTGCTGGCGAACGGGGTGTTCCTGGCGCTGCAACTCGGCCTGGACGACGGGGCGTTCCGGTCGTGGGGGTGGCGGGTGCCGTTCCTGGGCTCGTTCGTCATGGTCGCGGTGGGGCTGTTCGTGCGGCTGCGGGTCGAGGAGTCGCCGCTGTTCCGGACGGCGGAGCACCGGGAGCGGCTGCCGGTGCTGGAGGTGCTGCGCGGGCACTGGCGTTCGGTGCTGGCGGGCTGCGGGGCGATCACCGTCGGGTACGCGCTGTTCTACCTGACCACGACGTACGCGCTGGCGTACGCGACGACCGGGCTCGGGGTGGCGAGCACGCTGGTGCTGTCGATGCTGCTGGTGGGGGCGGCGGGGATGGCGGCGACGGTGTGGCTGAGTGCCTCGTGCAGTGACCGCTGGGGACGGCGGCGGGTCCTGGGATGGGCGACGGGGTTGGCCGCACTCTGGTCGCTGGTGCTGTTCCCGCTGTTGGAGACGGTGCGCCGGCCGCTGATGTTCCTCGCGCTGGCGGGGGCGATGGTGGTGCTGGGCGCCGTGTTCGGACCGTTGGCGGCGTTCCTGCCGGAGCTGTTCCCGACCAGGGTGCGCTACACGGGTGCGGCGCTGACGTACAACCTGGGCGGGGTGGTCGGCGGGGCGACGACGCCGCTGGTCGCGACCCGGCTGACCGGGGCGTACGGGACGGCCCAGCCGGTGGGCTGGTACCTGGCGCTGCTGGGCGTGCTGGCCCTGGGGTGCCTGCGGGCGCTGCCGGAGAACACCGGTGCGGCGCTCGGCTCGCCGACCGGCCGAACGGACGGCGCAACGGACCGGACGACGGAAGGCGGAGGCCGCCGGCCGCCCCGGCTGGGGACGGATCCGGCGGCCTGAGGCGCGGAGCTCAGCCCGCGAGGGCGGCGCGGCCGGCCAGCAGGACGGCGGTGTGCCGGGCGACGCGCTCGCCGAGGTGTTCGGCGGTGGCGATGTCGGCCTTGTGGACGCCCTCCGGGCCGGCGTCGACCGGGGAGGAGGCGGCGGCGCCGGAGAAGAAGCCGAGCCGGTTGAGGTCGTTCTCGGAGCTGGTGGTGGAGTTCCAGCCGGGCTTGAGGCCGAGGTTGACCCAGGTCATGCCGTGCTGGGCGGCGAGGGTCTGGAAGAAGCCGAGGGTGGCGGCCTTGTCGCCGCTCTTGGAGCCGGAGTTGGTGAAGCCGGCCGCGACCTTGTCCTTCCAGGCGTCGGTGAACCAGCGCTTGCTGGTGGCCTCGGCGAAGGTGTGGAAGGCGCCGGAGGCGGTGCCCATGTAGGTGGGGGAGCCGAAGACGATCGCGTCGGCGGCGTCCAGCCGGGCCCACTGCTCCTCGGTGATGGTGTCGACGGCGATCGTGACGACCTCGGCACCCGCGGCGGCGGCGCCACGGGCGACGGCCTCGGCGAGCACGGCGGTGTGGCCGTAGCCGGAGTGGTAGGCGAGGGCGACGGTGGGACGGACGGCGGTCATGCGGAGCTCCAGGGGACGGGCGCGGGCCGGGGAGGCCGACGGGCAGGCACGGGGACGGGACGGGGCGGGCGCACCGCGGTGGCCGCGCCCCTGTCCCGAGCGGTTTCGAATATAGACCAGGTCTCCATTGGTTACCAAGGGCGCATCGGAGACCGGCCGGGCTACCCTGGATGCATGACGACGGAGCGAGCGGCCGGGGCGGCCCGGAGCGGACGGCCCGCGCAGGCGGGCGCGCAGGACGGGCGCGCCGCCCTGGACGTGCGGGAAGGCGGCCGGGACGGGCAGGCGTACGACGTGTTCGCGCGGCTCTGCCCCAGCCGGGAGCTGTTCGCCGAGCTGGCGGACAAGTGGTCG
This sequence comes from Kitasatospora sp. NPDC018619, assembly GCF_044391605.1. Taxonomy (NCBI): domain Bacteria; kingdom Bacillati; phylum Actinomycetota; class Actinomycetes; order Kitasatosporales; family Streptomycetaceae; genus Kitasatospora; species Kitasatospora sp. NPDC018619. The sequence goes on along the minus strand of NZ_JBISAI010000016.1, from coordinate 115,575 downwards.
ATGCTGATCCTGACGAGCCTGCACCTCTCCGGACCGCAGCGCTTCTCCGAGCTCCAGCGCGGGGTCGGCGGGGTCAGCCGCAAGATGCTCACCCAGTCGCTGCGCGGCCTGGAGCGCAGCGGACTGGTGCTGCGGACGGTCTTCCCGGAGACACCGCCGCGGGTGGTCTACGACCTGCTGCCGCTCGGCCGCGAGCTGGCCGGGCTGCTCGAACCGGTCGGCCGGTGGACGGAGCGCCGGGCCGGGCGGATGCTGGCGGCCCGGGAGGAGTTCGACGCCGCACAGGGCGCCCCCGCGACCCCCGCGGCCCCCGCCGCGCGGGCCGCGGACGACGCGCACACCGCGCACGACGAGGGCTGAAGCCCGATTTCCCTTCCGGCCCCGGAGCCGTGTAATGTCTTCCTTGTTCGAGCGGCCGGGAGAAACACCGGCAAGCGAGCAAGCCCCTATAGCTCAGTCGGTAGAGCGTCTCCATGGTAAGGAGAAGGTCTGCGGTTCGATTCCGCATGGGGGCTCCACTGATGGACCCTCGCCTCGCGGCGGGGGTCTTTCGCGTTTGCGGGGCCCTTCGCGTTTGCGGGGCCTCTCGCGTCCCCCGGCCGGTTCCGCGCCCCGGCACGCCACGGCCTAGCGGGTCGGGTACGGAATGCGCTGTGATGGTGCGTCATCGGCCGCCCGCCCGAGGGGTGCGGGCGCGAGCCGGACCCCGACGGGGAGGATGTCATGGGTGTTCGGCTCGTCGTGGTGGACGACCACCGGCTGCTGGCCGAGGCGCTGGCCACCGCGCTCCAGCTGCGCGGACACCGGGTGCTCGCGGTCGGTTCCCCGGCGGGCGTCGCCGCCGACCTGGTGGTCGGCCGGCGCCCCGAGGTGTGCCTGCTGGGGGTGGCCGCGCCGGGGGATCCGGGTGCTTTCGACGGGCTGCGCCGGATCCGCCGGGAGCGCCCCGAGGTGGCCGTGATCGTGCTCGGACCGGTGGGTGAACTCCGGGGTGTGGCAGGGGCGTTCGCAGCCGGAGCGGCGGGGTACGTGCCCAGCGACGAGCGGATCGAGGTGGTCGAGCGGGCCATCGGACGGGCACGCGCGGGCGAGGCCGCGGTGGCGGTGGACATCCTGCGCGGGGCCTTCGACCAACTGCTGCGCCCGGCGGCCGAACCGGACGACGAGGCGGTGCGGCTGCTGCGGCTGCTGACCCGTCGTGAGGTGCAGGTGCTGGCCAGGATCGCGGACGGCGAGGACACCGCGGCGATCGCGGCCGGGATGCGGATCGCGGCCAGCACCGCCCGGACGCACGTCCAGCGGGTGCTGATGAAGCTCGGCGCGCGGACCAGGCTGGAGGCGGCCGCGGTGGCGGCGCGCACCGGCCTGCTGGAGCGGATGGCCGGCGGCTGAGGAGTCGGTGGGAAGGCGGTGGGCGGCCCCGCGCATGGTGCGGAGCACTCGGCCGGGGTTGGGAGAATGGCCCCCGGTCGTACGCATTCCGTCGACGGCTTCCGCCCGACCGGGCGGACCGTCGTTCGCTGGAGGTCGCAAACATGAGTAAGTACCTGGTCACCGGTGGCGCCGGCTACGTCGGCAGCGTGGTCGCCGCCCACCTCCTGGAGGCGGGGCACCGGGTGACCGTCCTGGACGACCTCTCCACCGGCTTCCGCGAGGGCGTCCCGGCCGGTGCCGACTTCGTCGAGGGCCGGATCCAGGAGGCCGACAAGGTGCTGGACGGCTCCTTCGACGGCGTGCTGCACTTCGCCGCCTCCTCGCAGGTCGGCGAGTCGGTCGCGGACCCGGAGAAGTACTGGCGCAACAACGTGGCCGGCTCGCTGGAGCTGATCAGTGCGATGCGCGCGGCGGGCGTGCGCACGCTGGTGTTCTCCTCCACCGCCGCGACCTACGGCGAGCCGGAGGCGGTGCCGATCGCCGAGACGGCCCGTACCGCGCCGACCAACACCTACGGTGCCACCAAGCTCGCCGTGGACCACCTGATCACCAGTGAGGCCGTCGCCCACGGCCTGGCCGCCGTCTCGCTGCGCTACTTCAACGTGGCCGGGGCGTACGGCTCCTACGGCGAGCGGCACGACCCCGAGTCGCACCTGATCCCGCTGGTCTTCCAGGCCGCGCTGGGCCGGCGCCCGCACATCGCCGTGTACGGCGACGACTACCCGACGCCGGACGGCACCTGCATCCGCGACTACATCCACGTCGCCGACCTGGCCGAGGCGCACCTGCTGGCGCTGGACGCGGCGAAGCCGGGCGAGCACCTGATCTGCAACCTGGGCAACGGCAGCGGCTTCTCGGTGCGCGAGGTGATCGAGTCGGTCAAGCGCGTCACCGGCCGGGAGATCCCGGTGCAGGTCGCGGGCCGCCGGGCGGGCGATCCGGCGGTGCTGGTGGCCTCGGCCGCCCGTGCCCACGAGGCGCTGGGCTGGACCCCGCGCCGTCCGAACCTGGACGAGATCGTCGCCGACGCCTGGACGTTCACCCTGGCGAAGAACGGTCGGTGAACGGGGGGCCGACCGCCCAAGTCCGGCCACTCGAGCACCTCCTGACGAAACTTCACCGAATCGCCACGAGCGCGTTTCCCGCCCCGTAGGCTGAGTGCGGTACCGGTGGGGGCCGGCGCCCATTCGGCCTCACCGGCCGCCGGTGGGCGGGCGGAACGGCGGGTCCGCAACGCGGATGCCGGGCCGGTCCCCGCTCCCGGGCTCGGGCGGCGTGAGCAGGGGGAGGGACGATGGCGCGGATTCGCGTCCTGGTGGTCGACGACCACCGGATCTTCGCCGAGGCACTGGCCGCGGCGCTGGCCGCCGAGCCGGACGTGGAGGTGGGTGCGGCCGGCAGTGCGGCCGCCGCCGAACGGGCCTTGGAGCGTGCGGCCGGCGAGGGCCGGGCCTACGACGTGGCGCTGATCGACGCCGATCTCGGCGTCGAAGGGGCGGCGGCGGCCGGACCGCCCGGCGGACCGGGAGCGCCGGCGGTCGGCCTCGGGCCCGCCCGCCGCAGCCCCGGCGCGGAGCACGGCGACGAGGCCCGGCGCGGCCGCGCCGCCCCGCCCCTGCCGCAGCCGCGCAGGCCGGCCCCGCCGCCCGGGGCGCCGGTGCCGAACGGGTTTCCGCCCGGCGCCCGGGCCGCGGTGGACCCGCTGCGGGGCGACCAGCTCAGACCCGCCGCTCCGCCGCCCGACGGCATCACCCTGCTCGGACGGCTCCGGCGCGCCCACCCCGGGCTGCGCGCCGTCGTGCTGGCCGCTGCCGACGACCCGCACCGCGCGGCCCGCGCCCTGCACGCGGGCGCCACCGGCTGGGTGGCCAAGGAGAGCTCGCTGGCCCGGCTGCTCGCGGTGGTCCGGGGCGTGCTGCGGGACGAGACCCACCTGCCGCCCGCGCTGCTCACCGGGGTGATCCGCGAGCTCACCACCGCCCGGCGGGACCGCACCGAGAGCGAGCGGCTGGTGGACACGCTGACCCCTCGGGAGAAGCAGATCCTGCGCTGCATGGTCGCCGGCCTCGGCCGGCAGGCCGTCGCGGAGCGGCTCTACCTGTCGCCGCACACCGTCCGGACGCACATGCAGAACGTGCTGGGCAAGCTCGGGGTGCACTCCACGCTGGCGGCCGTGGCGGTCGCCCGCCGGGCCGGGGTCAGCCCCGCCGAGCCGACCGCGCCGCCGTCGGTGGTCGGCACCGCCGAACGGCCCTGAGCCGGGCGGGAGTCCGGCTCCCGCGCCGCGAGGCGCCCGTCAGCCCGGGATGTTGTCGAAGGGCGCGACCAGCACCCGCAGCAGGGCGGCCAGTTCGCTCTGCTGCCCGGAGCTGAGCCGGGCGAGCAGTTCCCGCTCGTGCGCGAGCAGTCCGGCGAGCGCCTGGTCGGCGCGGTCGCGGCCGTCGTCGGTGAGCCGGACCAGCACGCCGCGCCGGTCGTCCGGGTCGGGCAGGCGCTTGACCAGGCCCTTGCCGGTCAGCCGGTCGATCCGGTTGGTCATGGTGCCCGAGGTGACCAGGGTCTGGGTGAGCAGCTGGCCGGGGGAGAGCTGGTACGGGGAGCCGGCCCGCCGCAGGGCGGTCAGGACGTCGAACTCCCAGGGCTCCAGACCGTGCTCGGCGAAGGCGGCACGGCGGGCGCGGTCCAGGTGCCGGGCGAGCCGGCTGACCCGGCTGAGCACCTCCAGCGGCTCCACGTCGAGGTCGGGGCGCTCCCGGCGCCACGCTGCGACCAGCCTGTCGACCTCGTCCTCCATGACGATCAGTGTATCGGTGGATGTGTCGATGTGAAGTCTCTTGACATCGAGAAATGTGCCAGCAAGGCTACCGATGGATATCTTGATGTCGAGATACTTCGAGGTGAACCATGGCCGCCCCCGTCTGGGACCCGTCGCAGTACCTGCGCTTCGCCGACGAACGCACCCGCCCGCTGCACGAGCTGCTCGCCCGCGTCCCCGCCCTTCCGCACCCCGGCGCCGAGGTGGTCCTGGACATCGGCTGCGGCCCCGGCAACTCCACCGCCGTGCTGCGCGCGCGCTGGCCGCACGCCCGGCTCACCGGCGTCGACAACTCCGCCCCGATGCTGGCCGCCGCCCGCACCGAGGGCGAGCCCGACGCCGAGTACCTGCTCGCCGACGCCCGCGACTACGACCCGGCCCCGGCCCGGCCCGACCTGATCGTCTCCAACGCCACCCTCCAGTGGGTGGACGGGCACCTGGCCCTGCTGCCGCGCTGGGCGGAGGCCCTCGGAGCCGGCGGAGTGCTGGCCTTCCAGGTGCCCGGCAACTTCGACGCCCCCAGCCACACCCTGCTCGCCGACCTGCGCCGCAGCGCCCGCTGGCGGGACGCGCTCGGCGGACAGGCCGTCCGGGCCGGGGTCCACCCGCCCGAGCGCTACCTCGACGCGCTGGCCGAGGCCGGCTGCCGGCCGGACGTCTGGGAGACCACCTACCGCACCCTGCTGCCGGGGCCGGACCCGGTCCTGGAGTGGGTCAAGGGCACCGCCCTGCGCCCGGTGCTCACCCGGCTCACCGACCCGGCCGACCGCTCCGCCTTCCTCGCCGAGTACGGGAGGCTGCTGCGGGAGGCCTACCCGGCCGGGCCGCACGGCACGGTCTTCCCGTTCCGGCGGATCTTCGCGGTCGGGACCAGGCAGTCGCGGTGACGGCCCCGGCACGGCCGGTCAGCCCCTGCGCTCGCCGACCAGCTTCGGGTGCCGCTCCAGGCCCTCCAGCCCGTGCCAGGCGAGGTTCACCAGGTGCGCCGCCACCGTCGCCTTGTCCGGCTTGCGGACCTCCAGCCACCACTGGCCGGTCAGCGCGACCATGCCCACCAGCATCTGCGAGTACATCGGGGCCAGCCGGGCGTCGAAGCCGCGGGACTTGAACTCCAGGCCCAGGATGTCCTCGACCTGGGTGGCGATGTCGCTGATCAGCGAGGCGAAGGTGCCGGTCGACTGGGCCACCGGGGAGTCCCGCACCAGGATCCGGAAGCCGTCCGTCGAGGTGTCGATGTAGTCCATCAGCGCGAAGGCGGCCTGCTCCAGCAGCTCGCGCGAGTGCCCGCCGGTCAGCGCCCCGGTCACCATGTCCAGCAGCAGCTGCATCTCGCGGTCGACGACCACCGCGTACAGCCCCTCCTTGCCGCCGAAGTGCTCGTACACCACGGGCTTGGAGACCCCGGCGCGCTCGGCGATCTCCTCCACCGAGGTGCCGTCGTAGCCGCGTTCCGCGAAGACCGTCCGGCCGATCTCCAGCAGCTGCTCCCGCCGCTGCTTGCCGGTCATCCGGACCCGGCCGCCCCGGCGGCGCGGGGTGGGCGCCGGGGCGCCGCCGGCACTCCGGTCCGGACCCGCCTCCTCGGTGCCGGCCGCCGGTGCAGCGGCCCGCGGACGGGCCGGCGCCGTGGCGGGCGACGCGTCCGTCCGCGTGCTGTGGTGACCGCCTGTGCTGTCTGCGCTGCTCCCGTTCACCCCTACATCATGCTGGAAGCGCCGCCTCATGCGGCGCGGCGGGCGGCGATCCGCTGCGCGTCCGGCCAGCGAACGTCCCGGACCCAGCCGGCCAGCTCGAACCAGCGGATCAGCCGGGCCGAGGAGTCGATCTGCCCGCGCAGCACCCCGTGCCGGGCCGCGGTCGGGTCCGCGTGGTGCAGGTTGTGCCAGGACTCCCCGCAGGAGAGCACCGCGAGCCACCAGACGTTGCCGGAGCGGTCCCGGGAGCGGAACGGGCGCCGGCCGACGGCGTGGCAGATCGAGTTGATCGACCAGGTGACGTGGTGCAGCAGGGCCACCCGGACCAGCGATCCCCAGAAGAAGGCGGACAGCGCGCCCTGCCAGGACAGGCTCACCAGGCCGCCGATCAGTGCGGGCACCAGCAGCGAGAGGAGGGTCCAGAGCCAGAACAGCCGGGAGATCCGCCTCATGGCCGGGTCGCGCACCAGGTCGGGGGCGTAGGTGAGCTGCGAGGTCTGCTCCTCGTCGAACATCCAGCCCATGTGGGCCCACCACAGCCCCTTCATCAGCGCCGGGACGCTCTCCCCGTAGCGCCACGGCGAGTGCGGGTCGCCGTCCTTGTCGCTGTACCGGTGGTGCTTGCGGTGGTCGGCCACCCAGCGCACCAGCGGGCCCTCGACGGCGAGGCTGCCGGCGATCGCCAGCGCCAGGCGCATCGGGCGGGAGGCCTTGAAGGCGCCGTGGGTGAAGTAGCGGTGGTAGCCGACGGTGACGCCGTGGCAGGTCAGGAAGTACATCGCGACGGTGATCGCGAGGTCCGTCCAGCCCAGCCCGTGGCCCCAGGCGACCGGGACGGCGGCCACCAGGGCGGTGAACGGCACCAGGATGAACAGGGAGAGCGCGATCCGCTCGGCCAGGCCCTGCTTCTCCCCGCCGCGGGTGGCGGAGACCCGGGTGGCCGCGGCGTCGGCTTCGGTGGGCACGGCGGTCCCCGCGGGGTCGGCGGGCTCGGAGTCGGGAGACGGAGTGCGGGACGCGGTGTTCCCGGCGCGCGCCTCGCCTGCCTGGATGGTCATGGGCGTCCCTTTGCGGCGTCCCGTCGAGCGGGAGAGGAAACGGGGTAGCGGAGCTACGTTGGCGTAACCTACGGCATCGTAGGTTGCGCTCCGTGTCCAGCGGAACACTCCGCCGCGGGGCGCTTGGGTGAATTCACCCGACTGGATGGATGAACCGGGGGTCCGCCGGGTTCGCCGAGGGGCCTGGAATCCGGCTCGTGGATCGGTGCGGTTCGATACCCACGGCCGGGCCCTCTCGGGTAGGGTCTGACACGACTGTCCGCCGTGGTGTAATGGCAGCACAGGGCCCTTTGGAGGCCTTTGTCTGGGTTCGAATCCTAGCGGCGGAGCCTCTGCGCGCCTCGGGTTCGGGCGTTTTCCCCCGCGCCGGTATTGTCGGTGCTGCTCGGCGGACTGTGCGAATGGCGACCGGCCTGGGTCCGGGCCGGGCCTGCTCTGCCCTCTCCGTGAACCTACCGAGGAGCCTCCCCGCATGGGTGCCAATTCGCTTGCCGCCGTTGTCGTGCTCGCCGCCGGTGGCGGGACCCGGATGAAGTCGAACAAGCTGCCCAAGGTGCTGCACGAGGTGTGCGGGCGCTCGCTGGTCGGTCACGCGGTGTCGGCGGCCCGGGAACTGACGCCGGAACAGCTGGTCGTGGTGGTCGGCCACCAGCGCGAGCAGGTCGTGGCGCACCTGGCGGAGCACTACCCGGCCACCCGCACCGCGGTGCAGGAGGAGCAGAACGGCACCGGGCACGCGGTGCGCACCGCGCTGGAGTCGCTGGCCGCCGACGGGGTCGCGCTGGACGGCACCGTCATCGTCACCGCCGGCGACTCGCCGCTGCTGACCGGGGAGACCCTGCGCCGGCTGGCCGAGGCGCACGCCGCCCAGCAGAACGGCGTCACCGTGCTGACCGCCGTCGTCCCGGAGCCCTTCGGCTACGGCCGCATCCTGCGCGACGAGGACGGCACCGTCGCCGCGATCGTCGAGGAGCGGGACGCCAGCGCCACCCAGCGCGCGATCACCGAGATCAACTCCGGCGTCTTCGCCTTCGACGCCAAGCTGCTGGTCGCGGCGCTCGGCGAGCTCACCACCGACAACTCCCAGGGCGAGGAGTACCTGACCGACACCCTGGAGATCCTGCGCACGGCGGGGCACCGGGTCGGCGCCGTGGTGGCCGAGGACCACCGGGACATCCTGGGCATCAACGACCGGGTCCAGCTGGCCCAGGCCCGCCGGCTGCTGAACGACCGCCTGCTGGAGCGGGCGATGCGCGGGGGCGTCACCGTGGTGGACCCGGCGACCACCTGGTTCGACGTGCAGGTCACCTACGAGCCGGACGCCGTGGTGCTGCCGAACACCCAGCTCCAGGGCGCCACGCACCTGGGCGAGGGCTGCGAGGTCGGCCCGAACTCGACCCTGCGGGACACCCGGGTCGGCGCCGGCGCCCGGGTGAGCAACACCACGGCCGACCGCGCCGAGGTGGGCGAGCTGGCCGGCGTCGGCCCGTACGCCTACCTGCGGCCGGGCGCCCGGCTGGCCCGCAAGGCGAAGGTCGGCACCTACGTCGAGGTGAAGAACTCCGAGCTGGGCGAGGGCGCCAAGGTGCCGCACCTCTCCTACATCGGCGACGCCACGATCGGCGAGGGCACCAACGTCGGCGCGGCCTCGGTCACCGTGAACTACGACGGCGTGAACAAGCACCGCACCGTCATCGGTGCGCACTGCCGCACCGGCTCGGACAACATGTTCATCGCCCCGGTCACCATCGGTGACGGCGCCTACACCGCCGCCGGTTCGGTGATCACCGGCGACGTCCCGGCCGGGGCGCTCGGTGTGAGCCGGGCCACGCAGCGCAACATCGAGGGCTGGGTCGAGCGCAAGCGCCCCGGGACCACGTCCGCGCAGGCCGCGCAGGCGGCGGCGGACGGCACCGGGCAGGCCTGACCGGACGGGCCGGGCCCCGGGGGACGGTCCCGGGGCGGACGGTTTCTGCGCGGGCGCGTAACCTTGGGGACATACGTGCGCCACTGGGCTTACCGCCCGTGTCCAGGCGTACCGACAATTCCCCTACCCGTGCCGCGAGCGGGCCCTGCCTGCCCGCCACCGGGTCCTGGGGTTCAGCGTCCGCAACGCGAGGAGACGGTGCAGTGAGCGGGATCACGACGTCGGGTGAGAAGAAGCTGAAGCTCTTCTCCGGCCGTGCCCACCCGGAACTGGCGAGGGAGGTGGCCGAGGCGCTCGGGACCGAGCTGGTCCCCACCAAGGCCCTGGACTTCGCCAACGGCGAGATCTACGTCCGTTTCCTGGAGTCCGCCCGTGGCGCGGACTGCTTCGTGATGCAGAGCCACACGGCTCCCATCAACCAGTGGATCATGGAGCAGCTGATCATGATCGATGCTCTGAAGCGGGCCTCCGCCAAGAGCATCACCGCGATCCTGCCGTTCTACGGCTACGCCCGCCAGGACAAGAAGCACCTGGGCCGCGAGCCCATCTCGGCCCGGCTGGTCGCCGACCTGCTGCGCCAGGCCGGTGCCGACCGCCTGATGGCCGTGGACCTGCACACCGCGCAGATCCAGGGCTTCTTCGACGGCCCGGTGGACCACCTGTTCGCGCTGCCGCTGCTGGCGGACTACATCGGCGGGAAGGTCGACCGCTCCAAGCTGACGGTCGTCTCGCCGGACGCCGGCCGCGTGAAGGTCGCCGACCAGTGGTGCGACCGGCTGGACGCCCCGCTGGCGATCATCCACAAGCGCCGCGACATCACCCAGGCGAACACCATCCTGTCCGCCGACGTCGTCGGTGACGTCAAGGGCCGGGTCTGCGTGCTGGTCGACGACATGATCGACACCGCCGGCACCATCTGCGCCGCGGCTGACGCGCTGTTCGACAACGGCGCCGCGGACGTCCTGGTGGCCGCCACCCACGGTGTGCTCTCCGGCCCGGCCGCGGACCGCCTGAAGAACTCGCGGGTGAGCGAGTTCGTGTTCACCAACACGCTGCCCACCCCGGCCGCGCTCCAGCTGGACAAGATCACCACGCTGTCCATCGCCCCGTCGATCGCCGCCGCGATCCGCGAGGTGTTCGAGGAGGGCTCGGTGACCAGCCTCTTCGAGGGCGTGCACTGACGGAGCCCGCGCAGGCGGCCCCGGTCCGGACGGACCGGGGCCGCCGCCGATTTCACGGGAGGCCGCCGGTGCGGTTAGACTCGTGAGACTGCTCGGCGAGGGATGCCGTGCGCCCGCTCGCCGGGTGCCCGCTCCGTGATCGACGCGCTGCCGGTGCCGGACTCCCGTCCACCGGCAGGCCGTTGCCGCCGAGTGACCCCCGAACGTTCCGAGGGTGTGGTCCCGGCGGTTTTTCGCGTTGCCTGCACCCCGCGCCATTTCCACGAGGAGTGCAGTCGTGTCCGAGATCCGTCTTGCCGCTGAGACCCGTTCCGAGTTCGGCAAGGGTGCCGCCCGTCGTGCCCGCCGCGCCGGCTTCGTCCCCGGTGTCGTCTACGGCCACGGCCACGCCCCGGTTCACCTGAACCTGCCCGGCCACGACCTGATGATGGCCCTGAAGACCCCGAACGCCCTGCTGGTCGTCCCGATCGAGGGCAAGGACGAGTACGTCCTGCCGAAGGCCGTCCAGCGCGAGGCCATCAAGCGCACCATCGAGCACGTCGACCTGCTGCTGGTCAAGCGCGGCGAGAAGGTCACCGTCGAGATCCCGGTCCACACCGAGGGCGAGCTGGCCCCGGGCGGCAACCTGCTGGAGCACGTCCTCCAGGCCCTGCCGATCGAGGCCGAGGCCACCCACCTGCCCGAGGCCGTCACCGTCTCCGTCGAGGGCCTGGAGGCCGGCGCCTCCGTCCTCGCCAAGGACATCGCCCTGCCGTCCGGCGTGACCCTGGCCGTCGAGGCCGACGCCGTCGTCCTCCAGGTCATCGCCGCCCAGGCCGCCCCGGCCGAGGACGAGGCCGCCGAGGCCGAGGGTGCCGAGGCCTGAGCCCCGTAGCGCTCGACCGCTGCCCCGGTCGCTCCCGCTGGAGCGGCCGGGGCAGCGGTGTGTCCGGGATGATGGCGTCGGAGTCGACGGCGAGGAGGGAAGGCAATGGCTGAGGAGTACGACGGCCCCTGGCTGGTGGTGGGGCTGGGCAACCCGGGGGAGCAGTACGCCCGGAACCGGCACAACATCGGCTTCATGGTGGTCGACCTGCTGGCGGAGCGGATGGGCGCCAGGTTCAAGGCGCACAGGAGCCGGGCGCAGGTGGCCGAGGGACGGCTGGCGGGCCGGCGGGTGGTGCTGGCCAAGCCGATGTCCTTCATGAACCTCTCCGGCGGGCCGGTCACGGCGCTGCGGGACTTCTACAAGGTGCCGGTCTCGGCGCTCGTCGCCGTCCACGACGAGCTGGACGTCGACTACGCGGCGCTGCGGCTGAAGCTGGGCGGCGGGGACAACGGCCACAACGGCCTGAAGTCGATCACCAAGTCGCTGGGCCCGGACTACCACCGGGTGCGCTGCGGGATCGGCCGCCCGCCGGGCCGGATGGAGGTCGCGGACTTCGTGCTGAAGGACTTCTCCTCGACCGAGCGCAAGGAGCTGGAGTGGTTCGTGGACCGCTCGGCGGACGCGGTGGAGGCGCTGCTGTCCGAGGGCCTGGAGCGGGCCCAGGGGACGTACAACTCCTGACGCCGGCGCTGACCGGGCGTCAGGACCGTGCGCGGGGTACGCAACGGTCGTACAACGCTTGCCCGTCCGCGCCTGGATCGGTGCGGGAACCCCGTGCGGGATCGGATAGCGTCGGCCTGGTACGCGAACGAGTCCTGGGGAGTTCTCGATGCGGGGATTGCGTCCGGTGAGCCGGGTACGGCGCAGCCGGGTGGCCGAGCTGAGGCGGCTCGGCCGACGGGTCGGCACGGCCGGTGCGCTGGGGGTGGCGGGTGTCCTGCTGTCCGGCGGGGCGGTGGCGCACGCGGATCCGTCCGACGAGGCGGACCCGGCGGCCTCCCCGGAGCCGGCGGCCGCGCAGTTCGCCCCGGTGCTCGGCGACTCGGTGGGCCCGGACGCCGGGCTGCTGGCGGTCGGCGGCGGCCTCGTGGTGGCGGCCGGCGGCGCGGCGCTGTGGCTGAAGCGCAGGCGCGCCGGCGAGGGCGGCACGCCGTAGGAACCTTGCGGCGAGGGGCCGGTGTCCGGACGGGACACCGGCCCCTCGGCCGTTCTCGCGGGGCCGTCAGCCGGTGTTGCGCAGGCCGGCGGCGATGCCGTTGACGGTCAGCAGCAGCGCCCGGGCCCGCAGCGGGTCGTCCTGGCGCCCGGCCGCCAGCTCCTCGCGCTGGCGGCGCAGCAGCGCGACCTGGAGGTAGGAGATCGGGTCCAGGTAGGCGTCGCGGACGGCGAAGGTCTGCTTCAACACCGGGTTGTGCTCCAGCAGTTCGCTCTCGCCGGTGAGTCGAAGCACCTCGCGCAGGGTGAGGGCGTGCTCGGCCTCGATCTGGTCGAAGACGTGGTGCAGCTCGCCGGGCACCAGCTGCTCGACGTAGTGGCGGGCGATCCGCAGGTCGGTCTTGGCCAGCGTCATGGCGACGTTGGACAGGAAGTTGCGGAAGAAGTGCCACTCGCCGTACATCTCGTCCAGCACGTCGCCGAGGCCGGCCGCGCGGGCGGCGGCGAGGCCGGAGCCGACGCCGTACCAGCCGGGGACGATCTGCCGGGACTGGGTCCAGCCGAACACCCACGGGATGGCCCGCAGGCCGTCCAGGCCGGCGCCGGAGTCGGGGCGGCGGGACGGGCGGGAGCCCAGGTGCAGCGAGGCGAGCTGGTCGACGGGGGTGGAGGCGAAGAAGTACTTCGGCAGGTCCTCCTGCTCGACCAGGGCGCGGTAGGCGGTGTGGGCGGCCTCGGAGACCCGGTCCATCGCGGCGTCCCAGCGGGCCAGCGACTCGGGGGCCTGGCGCGGGGCGGTGTGCAGCGCGGAGGCGGAGAGCGTGGCGGAGAGGGTCAGCTCCAGGTTCTCCCGGGCCAGCGAGGGGAGCAGGTACTTGTCGGAGATCACCTCGCCCTGCTCGGTGACCTTGATCTCGCCCTCCAGGGTGCCCCACGGCTGGGCCAGGATGGCCTCGTGCGAGGGGCCGCCGCCGCGGCCGACGGTGCCGCCGCGGCCGTGGAACAGGCGCAGCCGGATGCCGTAGCGGTGGGCGACGTCGCGCAGCCGGCGCTGGGCGCGGTGGATCTCCCACTGGGAGGTGGTGATGCCGCCGAACTTGGAGGAGTCGGAGTAGCCGAGCATGACCTCCTGGACGTCGCCGCGCAGCGAGACGAGCAGGCGGTAGGACGGGTCGGAGAGCATCTCGTCGAGGATGCGGTCGGCCTGCTGGAGCTCGTCGGTGGTCTCCAGCAGCGGCACGATGCCGATCTTGGCGATCCCGGCGTGCAGGTCGATCAGGCCGGCCTCGCGGGCCAGCACGGTGGCGGCGAAGACGTCGTCGGCGCCCTGGCACATCGAGATGATGTAGCTCTCGACGATCTCGTCGCCGAAGCGCTCGAAGCCCTGGCGGATGGTGTTGAAGACGCCGAGGGTCTTGGTGCCGGCCTCGTCCAGCGGGGCCGGGGTGGGGGCGAGCGGGCGGCGCGAGCGGAGCTCCTTGGCGAGCAGCTTCTGGCGGTACTCGCGGGGCATGTCGGCGTAGCGCCAGGCCTCCTCGCCGAGCCGGTCGAAGAGCTGGCCGAGGGCGTGGTGGTGGGCCTCGGCGTGCTCGCGCACGTCCATGGTGGCGAGCTGGAGGCCGAAGGCCTCGACGGTGCGGATGGCGCGGGCCAGGCGGCCGTCGGCGATGAGCTCGCCGCGGTGGGCGCGCAGCGAGTCCTGGATCAGCCGCAGGTCGGCGACGAGCTCGCGGGTGCCGAGGTAGTCGCGGCCCTCGACGTGCGGGGTGCCGCCGGCCAGCCGCTCGCGGGTGTTCTCCAGCTTGAGCCGGATGCAGGTGGCCTTGAGGCGGTACGGCTCCTCGGCGTTCATCCGCTTGTAGCGCGGGCTGAGTTCGGGGAGCAGGTGCAGGTCGGTGTTGAGCGAGGCGAGCAGCTCGACCGAGGCGCCGGCCAGCCGCTCCGAGGTGGAGAGCGTGTTGCGCAGGTCGTCGATCGCGGCGAGCGCGTCCTTGATGCCGTACTCGTGCTGGAGGTTGAGGACGTCCCAGGTGACCTGCGGGGTGACGTTGGGGTTGCCGTCGCGGTCGCCGCCGATCCAGGTGCCGAAGGTGAGCGGGCGCACGCCCTCGGGCAGGCTCAGGCCGACCCGGGCGAGCTCCTCGTGCAGCTCCTCCAGGACCTCGGGGACGGCCTCGCGGTAGAGCTCGTCCAGGTAGTAGACGGCGTTGCGGGCCTCGTCGGTGGGCTCGGGCCGGGCGATGCGCAGCTCGTCGGTCTGCCAGAGCAGGTCGATGACCTCGGCCAGCCGGCGGTCGGCGGAGCGCTTGGCGCTGCTGGTGCGGGCCTGGTCGGCGGCGGCCAGGCCGGAGGTGACCTCGTCGCGGTGGATGCGGTCGAGGAGCTCGCCGATCCGGCGCAGCTTGTTGAGGACGCTGCGGCGGGCGGCCTCGGTGGGGTGCGCGGTGAAGACGGGGCGCACCGCGAGGTGGGCCAGGGTGTCCTGGAGGTGCTTGGCGTCGGCCTCGGCGAGCAGGTCGGCGGTCTGCGCGAGCAGCGAGCCCTCGCGGGCGCGGCGGGTGGCGAACTCGCGGCCGCGGTGCACCTGCTCGGTGACGTTGGCGAGGTGGAAGTAGGTGGAGAAGGCCCGGACCAGCTTCGCGGCGGTGTCCAGGTCGATGTCGGAGAGGAGTTCGGCGGTGGCCTCGCCGTCGGTGCGGCTCAGCAGGCGGACCTGTTCGACCAGGCCCAGCAGCTGGGGGCCCTCCTGGCGGACCAGCGTCTCGCCCAGCAGGTCGCCGAGGCGGCGGATGTCCGCGCGCAGGGCGGCGTTGTCGGCGACGACGGGCGTGGGGTTGTCCGCCGGGGCGGGGACCGGAGCGGTCACGGCTGGCTCCCTGTGGTGGTGGGGTTCGGCAACGGCTCATCGTCACAGGTCCGCACGCGGGTGGCGGGTGTGACGCGTGCGGACCGCGCTGTCCGACGCGACCAGCATAGGTGTCGGGGCGGGCGCTGTCCGCGAGGTGGCCGGATGGCGGACAGTGCCGTCGGGAACCACCTGTGGTCTGGACCACTTGGAGACTCCGGGGTGGATGGGGGGTTATCCCGGTGGGGAGGGGACGGGGTCGCCGCTTACCCTGTGGGGCATGAGCAAGTCGCCTGGGGAGCGCGTGCCGGTCCGGTCGTTCTGGTGGTGGAAGCGGCCGCGCAGCGCTTTCCTGGACATCGGGCTGGCGGTGCTCGCCGCCGTGGAGTGCGCGGCCAGCACGATCGCCTTCCTCTCCGCCCGGATCCACGTCAGCACCGCGGGAGCGGTCGGCATAGCCGTGCTCGGCACGCTGGCCGGCGGCTCCCTCGTGCTGCGCCGGCGCTGGCCGGCCGTCCCGGTGCTGGTGACGCTGCTGGTGATGCCGGGCATGCTGGGCGTGGTGCTGCTGGTGGTGGCGCTGTACACGCTGGCTTCGACCTGGGAGTGGCCCTCGCGCCGCCGGCGGGTGGTGGCGCTGTCCGGGCTGGCCTTCGCCGAGGCGGCCGCCGTGATGGCGGTGTCGCTGATGACGCCCGGGGACGCGCCGGTGGACCCGCCGCCGCTGTGGGGCCAGATCCTGCTCTCGCTGCTGGTGTCGGTCGGGCTGACGGTCGCTCCGGTGGTGACCGGCCTGTACGTCGGCGCGCGGCGGCGGCTGATCGACTCGCTCCAGGACCGCGCGCACGGCCTGGAGACCGAGCTGGACCTGCTGGCCGAGCAGGCGCAGGAGCGCGCCCGCCGGGCCCGGCTGGAGGAGCGCACCCGGATCGCCCGGGAGATGCACGACGTGGTGGCGCACCGGGTGTCGCTGATGGTGGTGCACGCCGGGGCGCTGGAGCGGATCGCCGGCAAGGACCCGGAGAAGGCCGCGCAGAGCGCCAAGCTGATGGGCGAGGTGGGCCGGCAGGCGCTGAACGAGCTGCGCGAGATCCTCGGGGTGCTGCGGATGGACGACGAGCGGCAGCCGGAGCCGGACTCGCTGGCCGGGCTGCCGCGGCTGGTGGACCAGTCCCGGGCGGCCGGGATGGCGGTGACCCTGACGGTCAGCGGCAGTCGGCAGGAGTTCACCGGCGAGGCCGAGCAGACCGCCTACCGGGTCGTCCAGGAGGGGCTGACCAACGCGCACAAGCACGCGGACGGCGCCCAGGTGTCGGTGCTGCTCTCGTACGCGCCGAACGGGGTGCGGGTGGCCGTGGTGAACGCCTGCCCGGGCGGGGACCGGGGCGCGGCGAAGCTGCCCAGCGGGGGCAACGGGCTGGTCGGCATGCGGGAGCGGGTGATCGCGCTGGGCGGCACCTTCTCCTCCGGCCCGGAGGCGGACGGCGGGTTCCGGATCGAGGCGGTGCTGCCGTCCCGGCTGGCGGTGCCGGCCGAGCGGTTGCGCTGAGCCGCGCCCGGCCCGCTCCCGCGCCCCGGCGTCAGTACTCGTCCGGGGTCCGCAGCCGCTCCGGGACGGTGCCCAGGACGAGGGTGGAGACCGCCTGGTCGATGCCGTGGCCGAGGAACCACTCGCCGGTGTGGTCCAGGCTGTAGACCCGGCCCTCCTCGTCGACCGCCAGCAGTGCCTGCCCGTACGCCTCCTCGCCGAGCGGGGCCAGCGTGGTGCCCAGCGCCCGGCCGAGGTCGAGCAGGGTGCGCGGCTGGTGCAGGCCGCACAGCGGGTCGATCAGGAACGGGGTGCGGGCCAGCTGGCGGCCCGGGCCGGACAGGTCGAAGGCGAGGCCGCCGAACTCGGCCCAGGCCTCCACGGCCGCCGGGAACACCGAGTGCCGCACCCCGGTGGGCGCGCCGTACCCGACCAGGGTGTCGGCCCACTCCTCGGCCTGCCGGATCTGCCAGCGGCCGGGGTGCCAGCCGGCCGCCTTGAGCTCGGCGGCGACGTCGGCGGGGAAGCGCGGACGGGTCCGGCCGGAGGCGGCGGGGGCGGCCGGCGCGGACGGGACGGGCGGGTTCAGGGCGGGCTCCAGGGCTGGGGGACGGTGGACGGGCCGGCGGCTCGGCCGGTCAGCGCACGGGCGGCCCGACGGCCACGCTGCGCACGGTGAAGTGCTCCAGCATCGGAGCGCAGGAGCGGCACGGCGGGGCGTGGCTGCCGTGCGCGGGATCGCCCTCCTCGCGGATGCGGACGGTCGTCATCCGGGAGCCCTTGAGCGCCTTGCGGGCCTCCTGCAGCGTCATCGGCTTGCGGGCGGCCCGTTTGGAGCGCCGGGCGTCGACCGCGGCCAGGTGCTGGGAGAGCAGGACGGCCTCCGGGCAGCGGCCGGTGAACCGCTCGCGAGCCTCCGCCGGCAGGGCGGCCAGGAAGTCGGCGACCAGGTGGTGCAGCACCGGGCGGCGCGGGTCCTTGTCGCCCGCCAGGGTGTGCACCTCGCCGCCCCTGAGCGACAGCGCGGCGGCGACGGCGGGCAGCAGGCTGTCGCGGTGGTGGCGCAGCACGGGCGGGGCCGCCGGCTCACCGGTGGTCATCCGTCGTCCTCCTCCTCGTTGCCCGGCGTCGGCCGGAGTGACCGGGCCGGTCCGGGGCAAGCCTGTCAAACGGTACTGACAACCGCACAACCGGGGTGCGGCGGCGGCCGGTGCCGCGGCGGACGGCCGGGCGGCGGCCCGGCGCCGGTCGAACGCGTACGCGCCCGTCACGACTTGTCCGCCGATTCACCGAAACGGCCCCCGGGCCCGGTACGCGGCCGGTAGCGTTCCGGCAGCGAGCCGAAGGGGGACGCGGCCGACCGCGCGGGCACAGCCGTCGGCGGGCCCGACTCCGGTGCCCGCATCGGACGTTGAGGCCGCCGGGGATGGCCTGCCGCCCGCCCCGGCGCTGAGCGAAGGGGCTCGCGCGATGACGCCGGTACCGCACGACGAGCACGGGCAGGCCGCCAACCAGGCACCCGGCGGGCACGTGCCCGCACCGGACGAGCCGCCCCGCCCGGTGCCCGAGCACCCCGTCGGGCTGGCCGTGGTCGGGGCGGGCTACTGGGGCCCGAAGCTGGTCCGCAACGCCCAGCACACCCCGGCGCTGCGGCTGCACTGGCTGTGCGACCTGGACGAGGCCAAGGCCCGCGCGGTGCTGGGGGAGTACAGCACCGTCGGGGTGACGGGCAGCTACCGGCGGGTCCTGGCGGACCGGAGGGTCGGCGCGGTGGCGGTGGCCACCCCGGCGGGCGCCCACTACGCGCTGGTGCGGGCGGCGCTGGAGGCCGGCAAGCACGTGCTGGTGGAGAAGCCGATCACCACCTCCGCGGCGGAGGCCGAGGAGCTGGTCGAGCTGGCCGAGCGGCGCGGGCTGGTGCTGATGTGCGACCACACCTTCTGCTACACCCCGGCGGTGCGCCGGATCCGCGAGCTGGTGCACGGCGGGGAGATCGGGGACGTCCAGTTCTTCGACTCGGTGCGGATCAACCTCGGCCTGGTGCAGCCGGACGTGGACGTGCTGTGGGACCTCGCCCCGCACGACCTGTCGATCCTGGACTTCGTGCTGCCGCCCGGGGTCGACCCGGTCGGGGTGTCCGCCCAGGGCGCCGACCCGATCGGGGCCGGCCGCGCCTGCGTCGCGTACCTGACGGTCCGGCTCAGCAACGGCGCGCTGGCGCACTGCCACGTCAACTGGCTCTCGCCGACCAAGGTCCGCACCACCCTGATCGGCGGCTCGCGGCGCACCCTGGTCTGGGACGACCTCAACCCGCAGGCCCGGCTGGCGGTGCACGACCGCGGCGTCGACCTCACCCCGCCCGACCAGCTGACCGACGCGATCCGGCACCGGGCGCTGATCTCCTACCGGGTCGGCGAGATGGTCGCCCCGGCGCTGGTCGAGCAGGAGGCGCTGCGCAACGTGATGGCGGAGTTCGCCGCCGCCATCACCGAGGGCCGGGCGCCGCTCACCGACGGCCGGGCCGGGGTGCGGGTGCTGCAACTGCTGGAGGCGGCCTCGCTCAGCCTCGAACTCGGCGGCGTCACCGTGCCGGTGGGCGCGGCGGTGCGGGCCGGGGCGGAGGCCCGGTGAGCGGCCCGGTGAGCGGCCCGGTGGACGGCGCGGTGGAGGGCCCGGGGGGCGGCGCGGCGCCGCAGGGCGTCCCGCTGGTCGACCTGGCGGCGGCGCACGCCGAGGTGGCGCGGGAGGTGCGGGAGGGCTTCGACCGGGTGCTCGCCTCCGGCGCCTTCGTCAAGGGCCCCGAAGTGGCCGCCTTCGAGCGGGAGTACGCGGCCTTCACCGGCATCCGGCACTGCGTGGGCGCCGCCAACGGCACCGACGCGCTCGAACTGGCCCTGCGCGCCCTGGACCTGCCGGCCGGCGGCGGGGTGGTGCTGCCCGCAAACACCTTCGTCGCCACCGCCGAGGCGGTGCTGCGGGCCGGGCTGCGCCCGGTGCTGGTCGACGCCGACCCGGAGTACCTGCTGATGGACCCGGAGCGGGCCGCCGCCGCGCTGCCCGGCGCGGCCGCGCTGCTGCCCGTCCACCTCTTCGGCCAACTCGCCCCGATGGGGCCGCTGCTGGCGGCGGCCGACGGCCGGCCGGTGGTGGAGGACGCGGCGCAGTCCCAGGGCGCCCGGCAGCACGGGCGCCGCTGGTACGGGCGGATCGCGGCCACCAGCTTCTACCCGGGCAAGAACCTCGGTGCGTACGGCGACGCCGGGGCGGTGCTCACCGACGACGACGCGCTGGCCGACGCCGTCCGGCTGACCGGCGACCACGGCGCCCGCGACCGGTACCGGCACGAACGGTTCGGCTGCAACTCCCGGCTGGACGCGCTGCAGGCCGTCGTGCTGCGGGCCAAGCTGCGCCGGCTCCCCGCCTGGAACGCCGCCCGCCGGGCCGCCGCCGCCCGCTACGACGAGCTGCTGGGCGGCCTGGAGGGGATCGCGCTGCCCCGCACCGCCCCCGGCAACGAGCACGTCCGGCACCTGTACCCGGTGCGGATCGGCCCCGGCCGGGACCGCGACGCGGTGCTGGCCGCGCTGCAGGCGGCCGGGATCGGCGCCGGCGTGCACTACCCGGTGCCCGTCCACCTCCAGCCCGCGTTCCGTCACCTCGGGCACCGCGAGGGGGCGTTCCCGGTGGCCGAGAAGGCCGCCCGCGAGCTGCTCAGCCTGCCGCTGCACCCGCACCTCACCGAGGGCGCGCAGCTGCGGGTGGCCGAGGCGCTGGCACGGGCGCTGCGCGGGCGGCCGTGACGCCGGGGCCCGGCCCGGCCGGGGAGGGCCTGCCGGGGCCCTCCGGGCGGACGACGGGGGCTTGAGGGCAGGCCCTAGGCTGGTGCCCAGCAAGCACCGTATTTGCAGCAGCCAGTGGGGGCTCCCAGATGACGACAGGTCGGCCCGGCGTCGCCGCCGCACCGAACGCGGCGTACGCAGGTCAGGTGGTGCAGTTCCCGGACCCGGTCCGCGCGGAGCGGCACCCCGCCGGGGTCAGGGTGGACGAGTACGGCTTCCCGGACTTCGGCCCGTACGCCGCCGCGGCGGCCGAGGTGGCCGACCCGCCGGCGGGCTTCGGGGTGGACGAGCTGCGGCTCACCGACTACGTCTCGGCCAACGCCGCGCTCTACACCCAGGGCCACCCGCTCTGGGCCGACCTCGCCACCGCCGTCGCCACCCCGCCCGGCTGGACCTGGCACCACGCCGTCGGCCGGGCCGCCCCCGGCTGGCGGCGGATGGAGCTCGTCCCGGTCGAGGTCAAGGCGCTGCTGCGGCACCACGGCGGCCTGGCCACCTCCGGCGCGGACCACACCCGCCGCGGCACCCGCCCGTTGCAGGAGCGCCGGCCGGTGCACTTCTCGCTGGCCCGGGACGGCGGCGACCCGGTCGGCGTGCCCGAGGACCTGGTGCAGCGCGCCGAGGAGCGCCTCGGCTACCGGCTGCCCGACGCCTACCGCACCTTCCTCAAGCTGGGCGGCGGCCGCGCCCCGGTCGGCGTGGCGCTGGACACCGAGCTCGGACTGCTCCTCGACCAGCCGTTCCTGACGCTGGCCGAGGAGTACGGCACCGAGGACGTCGTGTACGCCAACAAGTGCCTGCGCGACCACCTCACCAAGGACTACCTGGGCATCGCCTACGCGCAGGGCGGCCTGGTCGCGCTCAAGGTGCGCGGCGAGCAGGCCGGCTCGGTCTGGTTCCACCTGTACGACGACGCCCGCGACACCGGCGCCCCGGAGGCCCCGGAGGACCGCTGCGCCCGGCTGCTGCTGCCCTGCGGCGAGGACTTCGACGCCTTCCTGCTGCGGCTGGCGGGCAGCCCGCCGGAGCTGGAGACGGTCGCGGAGCTGATGGTGGACGGCGGGTTCGCCCGGGCCGTCCCGGTGGGCTGAGGCGCGTGGTCGCAGTGCTCGCGGTGGTGTCGGTGGCCGCGGTGGTCGCGGTGGAGCGGGGGACGAAGAGGATGCGGACAGGGGTGAACCGGGCGTGGTGACGTACGCGCAGGCGCAGGAGCTCGCCGAGGAGTGGATCAACGGCGGGGTGCCGCGTTCGCAGCAGCGCGAGGTGCGGGTCCGGGAGTTCGACCTGGGCTTCGTCTGCTGGGCGGTGGCGCCCGCGGGCCCGGCCGACGGCTCGGGCGGTGCGGGCGGCGGCTCGGGGGAGGCGCGGCTGGTGATCGCCCGGGACTCGGGCGCCAGCACGCTCTGGCCGGCGCTGCCCGTCAACGAGGTGGTCCGGCAGTACGAGGAGGTCTACGGGCGGCCGGTGGCGGCCAACCCGGCCGGGGCGGCGAAGCCCGCCCCCGGGCCGGTGGAGGCGACCTCCTTCCTGCTCAGCCCGCCGCAGTGGCTCCAGGAGGCGGGGGCCGCGGCGATCGCGGCGGAGGCGGAGCGGCTCGGCACGGCTCCGGCCGCTCCCGGTCCGCCGGGGGCTCCGGGTGTTCCTGCCGCTCCGGCCGCTCCGGTCGAGGAGCCGCCCGCGGCGGCGCCGCGGCCCGCGCCCGCCGTGCTGACCGAGCCGCCGGTCTCCGACCGGCCCGCCGGGGACGCGCCGACCATGCTCGCGCCGCCGGCCGGCCAGGAGGAGCCCGCCGCCTCGCGGCAGCCGCAGCCGCAGGCCGGGGCGCCGGTGCCGCCGCCCGCCGCGCCGGTCGCGCCCGCGCCGCCGGGGCAGCCGTCGGCCGAGGGCGAGGCCGCGACCGTCCTGATGGCCGAGGGGCTGCGGACCACCGGCTCGGACCTGCCCGAGCCCCCCGCGGCGGCCGGGGCCGAGGCCGCGACCGTGCTGATGCCGCCGACCGGCGGCGGATACGGCATGCCCCCGGTCCCGCCGTCGGCGGCCCCGGCGGCCCCGGCGCCCGCCCCGGCCGTCGAGCCGGCGGCCACGCTGCTCGCCCCGCCGGACGCGGTGCCCGGCCTGATGGGCCTGCCGGGTGCCCCGGCGGCCCCGCCCGCCCCGCCCGTCGGCGGTCCGCAGGTGGAGCACGCTCCGACCATGCTGGCCCCGCCCGGCGGCCTGCCCGGCCTCGCCGGGCTGCCCGGTGCTCCGGCCCCCGCCGCACCCGCTCCGGGCGCACCTGCTCCGGCCGCACCCGCGCCGGCCGCTCCGGAGGGCGGGCTCGGCCGCGGCGCGGCCTCGGCCCCGCCGCCGCCCCCGCCGGCCGCGCTGCGCGGCGGCCCCGCCGCCGCCTCCGGTACGGGCGCCGCCCCCGCCGGGCTGGGGCGCGGCGCGGCCGCCGCCCCGCCGCCGCCCCCGCCGGCCGGGCTGAAGCACACCCCGGGCTCCGGCACGCCCGCCGCCGCCCCCGGCGGCCGCGGCGCCGCCTCCGCCCCGCCGCCCCCGCCGCCGGCGGGTCTGCGGGGCGCGGGCCCGTCCGCGTCCGGGCCGTCCTACGAGGCGACCCAGCTGGCCGGCGCGGTCGACCCGGCGCTGCCGGGCGGCCCGGCGGACCCGGGCACCCCGCCGTCCGGCGGCCCGGCCGTCCCGCCGCCGCCCGGCGGCCCGGCGGCCCCCGCCGCGCCCGCGGCCGGCTACGGCTACCCGAACGCGGCCGGTCCGGCCGGCGTCGTCCCGCCCGCGCCGGTGCCCGGTGCGCCGCAGCCCGCGCCGGTGCCGCCAGGCGTGCCCGCGGTCGGCCCGGGGTACTTCGCCGCGCTCAGCTACCGGGGCCCGGACGGCTCGGAGCAGAAGCTGCTGCACCGCAGCGAGCCCGGCACCCCGCACCCGGAGTGGAAGATCCTCCAGGACCTGCGCCGGCTCAACGTGCCGCCGGAGCAGGTCCTGGAGCTCTACACCGAGCTGGAGTCCTGCGACCTGCCGGGCGGCTACTGCAACCGCATGATCGCCGCGTCCTGGCCGAACGTCCGGCTCACCCACACCGCCCCGTACGGCCGCGACCACGCCTCCCGGCAGGCCGGGATGGCCGAGCTGCTCGACCACCTGGACGAGCTGCACCAGCTGGCCTCCGGCGCCCAGCGGGTCCGCCCGTTCCGGGTGCCGCTGCCCGCGCCGGGGACGGTCCAGGCGCTGCCGCCGCTGGCGCCGCAGCAGCTCGCGCAGGAGGTCGGCGCCGCCTTCGGGCAGAACCTGTTCCGCTACGAGCAGCGCGCCGTCTCCCGCCAGGGCGTGCCCGAGCCGGTGTCCCAGACCCTGATGTGGGCCGGGCTGCCGCGGGACTTCGGGCCGTTCTTCTGGGCACAGGCCCAGGAGGGCCGCCCGATCCCGACGCTCGCCGAGCTGGCCGCCGAGCGCGGCCTCGCCGGGGGCCCGGACTTCGGCGGCTACCTGGTGCTGGGCAACGACTACGGCCGCCAGCTGTGCGTCCAGTACGGCACCGCGCACGTGGTGGCGGTGGACCTGGAGGGAACCGGCCAGCCGCCCCGGTTCGTCAACAGCGGTGTACCGGAGTTCGTCCGCTCGCTGGCCCTGCTGGGCCGGATGTGGCGGCTGCGGTACGGGCTGACGCCGGAGCAGGCCGGTCGCTGGACGACCGACTTCCAGGCCCAGCTCGCCGCGATCGACCCGGCGGCCCTGCAGAACGCGGACACCTGGTGGGCCGTGCTGCTGGAGCAGTTCTGGGACGGCCTGCTGTAGCGGACCGTCGCAGATCCTCGCTGGTGGGAGGGGTCGTTCCGGCATCCGGAACGGCCCCTTCGGCATGCCGTCGCAGCTGTGCCTCGTTGGGGTTTCGCCCGGATCTGCGCAAAATAGGTCAAGAGGATGGGTCTACTCGTCCCGTCCTCGCCACATTCCGGTCCGTACGACGACGGAATCCGGCCCCGGCTTGCGAACCGGTTCCGGATCCGTCCGTTCCGTCCGATCATGGGCTCCGCAGCCCGCGAAACGAGGGGAAGAGCCCATGAGCGACGCCGTCCCCCAGTACGGCTTCACCCAGGCCCGTCGTGGCTACGCGCCCGATCAGGTCGACCGAGCCCTCGCCGCGCTCACCGCGCAGCGCGACGAGGCGTGGGAGCGGCTGAGCGTCCTGGGCGCCGGCATCCGGCAGATGGAGGCCCGGCTGGCCGACATCCTCCGGGCCGCCGAGGAGGCGCCGGACCCCGACTACCAGGTGCTCAGCGAGCAGGCCGCCGGCCTGGCCGCGATGGCCGAGAACGAGGCGCGCGCCGTCCGCGAGAAGGCCGAGCGCTTCGCCGAGGACCTGCGCGACGAGGTCTACGAGGCCGGGCAGGCCGCCGAGCGCGCCGCCAAGGAGTACGCCGCCACGACCCGCGCCGAGGCCGACGCGGCCGCCCGCCGCACCGAGGAGCGGACCCGGGCCGAGGCCGAGGGCATCCGGGCCGACGCCGACCGGGAGAGCCGGGCCGTGCGCGACGCCGCCACCGCGTACGCCGCCAAGGTGCGGGTGGCCGCCGCCGAGGCCAGCGAGCAGGCCGAGGCCGAGCTGGCCGCCCGGCGCCGCAAGGCCGACGAGACCTTCGCCGCAGCCCAGGCCGCGGCCGACGCCGAGGACGCCGAGGTCTCGGCGACGGCGGCACGCCGGGTCAAGGAGGCGGAGCAGCAGCGGGAGACGGTGCTCAACCGGATCAAGCAGCTGGAGACGGACGCCCAGGCCAAGGCCGACCAGCTGATCGAGCAGGCCCGCCGGGAGGCCGAGAAGATCAACGCGGCCAGCGAGCGCGAGCAGCAGGAGTACGACGCCCGGCTGGAGACGGTGCAGCAGCACCTGGACCACATCAAGGCCACGCTGGCCTCGCTCACCGGAGCGGCGGTCGGCCAGATCGAGCCGGAGGCGGCGGCCGCGGCGGCCGTCGCGGCGGCCCGGGCCGCCCAGGACGCCGTCGAGGGCTCCGGCGACGCCGCGCCGCGCGCCGCGGCGGTGGCCGAGGACGGCCTCGCCGACGCCGCACCGGTGGACTCGGAGGCGGACACCGGGGAGATCCCGGTGGCGGACCTGCGCAAGGCGCCGGCCCCCGCGGCCGGGCCCGCCGCGGAGCAGTCCGCGCCCGTGCTGCGGACGCCGGTGGTCGGCGGCAGCGCCGCCAGGGCGATCGGCGGCCCCGTGGCGACCGGCCCGGTGCCGCCGAAGCCGGCCGCGCCGCCGGCGGTGGAGCGGGCCGAGGAGGCGGCGGCCGGCGCGAGCCGGGCCGAGGGGAAGCCGTCGGAGGAGGAGACCAGGATCGTCCCGAAGATCATCATCGTGGACGACGGCAGCGACTACGCGACGCCCCACACGGTGAGCTACCGGCGTCGCTGACCGGCCCCGGCCCCGGCTGCGTGAAGGCCCCGACCGCCCCGGAGGGGGCCGACGGGGCCTTCGCCGTGCCGCGGTTCGGGAGAGCGGGCGGCCCCAGGGGTGGGACGGCGCCCGGCGGGGTGGGCCCCGGGAACGGAAGAGGCCGAGACCCGTGGCGCCCTCCAGGAAAGGGCGCCACGGTTCCCGGCGCTTGGGCGGGCGCCCCCACCCAGGGCCGCTCCGCCTCGCACCTCCGACCCCCATCGGGGGTGCGACAGTGCCGCCACAGCCATCCCCCACGGTTGGGTGCGGCGGGCACGTCTCCATGGTGCGCGATCTCCATGGACGGCCAGTGACAGGAGTATGTCCAGTTCGTGGCGGATAGCCGTGCCCGGTTCGGGGCGGCGCCCGGTCGGTTCGTCCACGGGCCGGCCCGCGGTCCGTCCAGTCGTTCGTTCCCGGAAGTGCCCCTGACAAACCGCGTCGGCCGGAGGGGCGGCGGCTCCCACCCGGGCACCCCTCCCCGGGCACCCTTCCCCGGCCCTTCCCGGCCCGGCGTCGCGGTCGGCTCCGGCCCGCCGGAGCCGTGGACCGCGTGCGTGTCCGCGCCGCGGCGTAGGCTGGAGACCCCCGGCCGCTCGGCGTGCCGGGCCGTTCGCGTTGCCCCGGCGGGCCTTCGCCGCCCCGGGGCAGCTCCAGCCACGGGACGAAGAAGAGACCCCAGATGAGCCTGACCGGACTGCTCGATGTCGTCGCGCGGGACGCGGCGCTCGCCGAGGCGATCGAGGCGGCCACCGCCCCCGGAGCCGCGGCCGGCGGACGCCGCCACCTGGACCTGGTCGGGCCGCCCGCCGCCCGGCCGTTCGCCGTCGCCGCACTGGCCCGGGCGCTCGCCGCGCAGGCCGCCGGGGGCCGGGGCCGGCCGGTGCTCGCCGTGACCGCGACCGGCCGGGAGGCCGAGGACCTCGCGGCCTCGCTGCGCTCGCTGCTGCCCGCCGACGCCGTCGCCGAGTTCCCGGCCTGGGAGACCCTGCCGCACGAGCGGCTGTCGCCCCGGTCGGACACCGTCGGGCGCCGGCTGGCCGTGCTGCGCCGGATCGTGCACCCGCAGCTCGATGGGGGCACCTCCCAGCCGGGGGCTGGGGGAGACCCGGCGGCCGGGCCGGTGCAGGTGATCGTCGCGCCGGTCCGCTCGGTGCTCCAGCCGCAGGTCAAGGGGCTGGCCGAGCTGGAGCCGGTGGCCGTGCGGCGCGGGGAGTCGTACGACCTGGAGGACGTGGCCCGCCGGCTCTCCGCCGCCGCCTACGCGCGCGTCGAACTGGTCGAGAAGCGCGGCGAGTTCGCCGTCCGCGGCGGAATCCTGGACGTCTTCCCGCCGACCGAGGAGCACCCGCTGCGGGTGGAGTTCTGGGGCGACGAGGTCGAGGAGGTCCGCTACTTCAAGGTCGCCGACCAGCGCTCGCTGGAGATCGCCGAGCACGGCCTGTGGGCGCCGCCCTGCCGGGAGCTGCTGCTCACCGACGAGGTGCGGGCGCGGGCGGCGGAGCTGTCGGCCGAGCACCCCGGGCTGGCCGAGATCCTGGACCGGATCGCCGAGGGCGTCGCGGTCGAGGGCATGGAGTCGCTGGCGCCGGTGCTGGTGGACGACATGGAGCTGCTGCTGGACGTGCTGCCGCTCGGCTCCGTCACGGTGGTCTGCGACCCGGAGCGGGTCCGCACCCGGGCCGCCGACCTGGTCGCGACCAGCCAGGAGTTCCTGCACGCCTCCTGGGTCGCGGCAGCGGCGGGCGGGGACCGGCCGATCGACCTGGAGGCCATCGACGTCTCCGCCGCCTCGCTGCGCTCGCTCGCCGAGGTGCGCGAGCACGCGGACCGGATCGGGCTGCCCTGGTGGTCCGTCAGCCCCTTCGCGACCAGCGAGTCGACCGTCGACGGCATCCTCGAGTTCGACGCCAACACGCTGACCCTCGGCATGCACGCCGTCGAGGCGTACCGGGGCGACACCGCCCGGGCGATCGCCGACGCCAAGGAGCGGCTGGCCGCCGACTGGCGGGTCGTCATGGTGACGGAGGGCCACGGGCCCGCCGCCCGGCTCGCCGAGGTGCTGGGCAACGAGGGCATCCCGGCCCGGCTGGTCGCCGACCTCGCCGAGGCGCCCACCCGGGACGTCGTCCACGTCTCCTGCGGCTCGATCGAGCACGGCTTCGTCGACGAGGCCCTGAAGCTCACGGTCATCACCGAGACCGACCTGTCCGGCCAGCGGTCCTCCACCAAGGACATGCGCCGGATGCCGTCCCGGCGCCGCAACGCGATCGACCCGCTGGCCCTGGTGGCCGGCGACTACGTCGTCCACGAGGCGCACGGCGTCGGCCGGTACGTCGAGATGGTGCAGCGCACCGTCCAGGGCGCCACCCGCGAGTACCTGGTGCTGGAGTACGCCCCGGCCAAGCGCGGCCACCCCGGGGACCGGCTGTTCGTGCCGACCGACCAGCTCGACCAGGTCACCAAGTACGTCGGCGGCGAGGCCCCGACGCTGCACCGGCTCGGCGGCGCGGACTGGGCGAAGACCAAGCAGCGGGCCAGGAAGGCGGTCAAGGAGATCGCCGCCGACCTGATCAAGCTGTACTCGGCGCGGATGGCCGCCCCCGGCCACACCTTCGGGCCGGACACCCCGTGGCAGCGCGAGCTGGAGGACGCCTTCCCGTACGCGGAGACGCCGGACCAGCTGACCACCATCGCCGAGGTCAAGGCGGACATGGAGAAGTCCGTCCCGATGGACCGGCTGATCTGCGGCGACGTCGGCTACGGCAAGACCGAGATCGCCGTGCGGGCCGCCTTCAAGGCCGTCCAGGACGGCAAGCAGGTCGCGGTGCTGGTGCCGACCACGCTGCTGGTGCAGCAGCACTTCTCCACCTTCGCCGAGCGCTACGCCAACTTCCCGGTCACCGTGAAGGCGCTGTCCCGCTTCCAGACCGACAGCGAGGCCAAGGCCGTCCTGGAGGGGCTGTTCGAGGGCTCGGTGGACGTGGTCATCGGCACCCACCGGCTGTTCTCCTCCGAGACCAGGTTCAAGGACCTCGGCCTGGTCATCGTCGACGAGGAACAGCGCTTCGGCGTCGAGCACAAGGAGCAGCTGAAGAAGCTGCGCGCCAACGTGGACGTGCTCACCATGTCCGCCACCCCGATCCCGCGCACCCTGGAGATGGCGGTCACCGGCATCCGCGAGATGTCCACCATCACCACCCCGCCGGAGGAGCGGCACCCGGTGCTGACCTTCGTCGGCCCGTACGACGAGAAGCAGATCTCGGCGGCGATCCGGCGCGAACTCCTGCGCGAGGGCCAGGTGTTCTACATCCACAACCGGGTGGAGTCGATCGACAAGGCGGCCGCCCGGCTGAAGGACCTGGTGCCCGAGGCGCGGATCGCCACCGCGCACGGGCAGATGGGGGAGAGCCAGCTGGAGAAGGTCGTCGTCGACTTCTGGGAGAAGGAGTTCGACGTCCTGGTGTCGACCACGATCGTGGAGTCCGGCATCGACATCTCCAACGCCAACACCCTGATCGTGGAGCGCGGCGACACCTTCGGCCTCTCCCAGCTGCACCAGCTGCGCGGCCGGGTCGGGCGGGGCCGCGAGCGCGGCTACGCCTACATGCTGTACCCGCCGGAGAAGCCGCTCACCGAGACCGCGCACGAGCGGCTGGCCACCATCGCCCAGCACACCGAGATGGGTGCGGGCATGTACGTCGCGATGAAGGACCTGGAGATCCGCGGGGCGGGCAACCTGCTCGGCGGCGAGCAGTCGGGGCACATCGCGGGCGTCGGCTTCGACCTCTACATGCGGATGGTCGGCGAGGCGGTGGCGGAGTTCCGCGAGTCGCTGGCGGGCGGCGGGGAGCCGGAGGAGGAGCCCCTGGAGGTGAAGATCGAGCTGCCGGTCGACGCCCACGTGCCGCACGACTACGCGCCGGGCGAGCGGCTGCGGCTCCAGGCGTACCGCTCGATCGCCGCGGTCAACTCGGAGGAGGACATCCGGCAGGTCCGGGACGAGCTGGTGGACCGCTACGGCAAGCTGCCCGAGCCGGTGGAGAACCTGCTGATGGTCGCGGCGCTGCGGCTGTACGCCCGGCGGTGCGGGATCTCGGACATCACCCTCCAGGGCGCCAACGTCCGCTTCGGCCCGGTGGAGCTGCGGGAGTCCCAGCAGCTGCGGCTGAACCGGCTCTACCCGCGCAGCCAGGTGAAGGCGGCCGCCCAGCAGCTGCTGGTGCCGCGCCCGAGCACCGGGCGGATCGGCGGCAAGCCGCTGGTCGGGCGGGAGCTGCTCGGCTGGTGCAGCGAGTTCCTGTCGGCCATGTTCGACGACCTGGCGGGGACGAAGAAGTAGCGCCCGCCGCCCGGCGGCGCGCGGTGGGGCCACGGCGGTCCCGGGTTCCGGCCCGGGGCCGCCGGCGCGTGCCCGCGGGGCCGGGGCCCGGGGCCGGGGCCGGGGAAGGGCCTTCGCCCGGCCCGGGGCGGGGGAGCGGGGGTAGGTTCGGGGTGTGACGACGAATGTTCCGGGCGCGAAGCTGATCCTGTTGACCACCACCCACCGGGTGGCCCCCGGCCTGCTGGCGTGGCCGGCCTGGGAGGCGCTGCGGTCGGCGGGGCGGGTGCTGGTGGCGGACGAGGGGCATCCGCAGGTGGCGGCGGTGCGGCAGGCCGGGGTGGCCGTGGAGGCGGTGGCGGCCGGGCCGGCGCCCGCCCTGGCCCGCCTGCTGACCGGGCAGCCGGCCGGGGCCGGGCCGACGGTGTGGCTGGGCAGCCCGGACGGTGACCCGGGGCTGACCGACGCGCTGGCGCGGCTCGCGGTGGAGCGGGCCGGCGAGGTGCCGGAGATCGAGGTGCTGCCCGGCTCGTACGACCTGCCCGGCTCGCGGCTGCTGGACCTGGTGACGGTGATGGACCGGCTGCGCTCGCCGGGCGGCTGCCCCTGGGACGCCGAGCAGACGCACGAGAGCCTGGTGAAGTACCTGGTCGAGGAGGCCTACGAGCTGGTCGAGGCGATCGAGCAGGGGGACCGGGCGACGCTGCGCGAGGAGCTGGGCGACGTCCTGTTCCAGGTGTTCTTCCACTCCCGGATCGCCGAGGAGCACCCGACCGATCCGTTCACCGTGGACGACGTGGCGGGGGACATCGTCGAGAAGCTGATGTACCGGCACCCGCACGTGTTCGGCGACGTCGAGGTCGGGGGCGCGGCCGACGCGGAGGCGAACTGGGAGCAGCTGAAGGCGGCCGAGAAGGCGGACCGCGAGTCGGTGGTGGACGGCGTGCCGGCGGCGCTGCCCTCGCTGGCGTACGCGGCGAAGCTGGTGTCCCGGGTGCGCCGGGCGGGCTTCACGGGGGTGCCGGACGAGGCGTACCGGCTGCCGGACGAGCTGACCGCCGACTCGGCGGGCCGGCTGCTGCTCGCGGTGGTGCAGCGGGCGCACGGCGCCGGGGTGGACGTGGACGCCGCGCTGCGGGCGGCCGCGCGCGGCTACCGGGACGCGGTGCGCGCGGCCGAGGGCCTCGGGCCGCAGGGCGGTCCGGGCGGGGAGTAGGTGGTCAGGCCGCCGTGGCGGCGCGCTCCGGGTGCCGCTGCGGCGGGACGAGCTCGCCGATGGCCTCGCCGATGAGGACGACGAGCTCGGCGAGCCGCTCCAGGTCGAGGTGGTCGGGCAGGTCGGCCAGCGAGACGACCCGCTCGCCGGCCGGGCCGGCCACGGCGAACAGGTCGATCGGCCCGAGGTGCTTCTCGGCGGTGTCCACGAGGGCGGCGACGTCGCTGGGGCGGCGGATGTCGCCGCAGACGCCGACGACGGGGCAGCCCGGGCGGTCGAGTTCGGCGGCGAGGTCCTCGGCGATGCCCACGTGCTGGTCGGCGACCAGCATCCCGGCGGCGCCGGCGGCGGCGAACCGGCGGGCGAGGCCCGCGCCCGACCCGCCGTCGAGGACCGCGATGACGACGACTGACCCGCTGACCCGCATGGCCTGCTCCTCCCTGTGGGCGACACCGCACCGGCGCCCACGCGTACTGCGGAGGATCGTAGGCACGTCCTGACCCTCCGCAACAGGGGTTACCCCTCAGGTGACCAGGCTCACGCCCACTCCGCGGCCAAGAGTCGGCCAAGACCCGTCCACGGACCGGCCACGGGCCGTCCACGGGGTGTTGGCGCACCGCTCGCATTCCGTCCGCGCACCGGCTGGATCCCGCCCGCGCACCGCCCCTTCCCCGGCCCGCGCCCGGCCGCGCTCCGCCGGAGGCGGGCCCCGCCCGCCGCACCGGATACGGTCGGTCCCATGCCAGCTCAGCCCCACCCCGCCCGGCCCGCCGCAGCGCCGTCCGACGCCTGTGCCCCACAGCTGTTCACCTGGGAGTTCGCCGCCGATCCGTACCCCGCCTACGCGTGGCTGCGCGAGCACGCCCCGGTGCACCGGACCACCCTGCCGAGCGGGGTGGAGGCCTGGCTGGTGACGAGGTACGCCGACGCCCGGCAGGCGCTCGCGGACAGCCGGCTGTCGAAGAACCCGGCGCACCACAGCGAGCAGGCGCACCGCACCGGCCGGGTGGGCATCCCCGGGGAGCGGCAGGCGGACCTGATGACCCACCTGCTGAACATCGACCCGCCGGACCACACCCGGCTGCGCCGGCTGGTGTCGAAGGCGTTCACCCCGCGCCGGGTGGCCGAGTTCGAGCCGCGGGTGCAGCAGCTCACCGACCGGTTGATCGACGGCTTCGCGCAGCGCGGCTCGGCGGACCTGATCCACGAGTTCGCCTTCCCGCTCCCCATCTACGCGATCTGCGACCTGCTCGGGGTGCCGGCCGAGGACCAGGACGACTTCCGGGACTGGGCCGGGATGATGCTGCGGCACACGAAGCCGGGACACGGCGGCGGTCAACGCGGCGGCGTGGGGCGGGCGGTGAAGCGGATGCGGGCGTACCTGCTGGAGCTGATCCACCGCAAGCGTGCGGACCTCGGGGACGACCTGATCTCGGGCCTGATCCGGGCGAGCGACCACGGCGAGCACCTGACCGAGAACGAGGCCGCCGCGATGGCCTTCATCCTCCTGTTCGCCGGCTTCGAGACCACCGTGAACCTGATCGGCAACGGGACGTACGCGCTGCTGCGCGACCCGCAGCAGCGCCGGCTGCTCCAGGAGTCGGTGGTGCGCGGCGAGAGCGGGCTGCTGGAGACCGGGATCGAGGAACTCCTGCGCTACGACGGGCCGGTGGAGATGGCGACCTGGCGCTTCGCCACCCGGCCGCTGACCATCGGCGGGGTGGACATCCCGGTCGGGGACCCGGTGCTGGTGGTGCTGGCGGCGGCGAACCGCGATCCGGCCCGGTTCGCGGCGGAGAACACCCTGGACCTGGCCCGGAAGGACAACCCCCACCTGGGGTTCGGGCACGGCATCCACTACTGCATCGGCGCTCCGCTCGCCCGGCTGGAGGGGCGCGCGGCGCTGGCCACGCTGCTTTCCCGGCTGCCCGACCTGCGGCTGGCGGAAAGCCCCGGGAACCTGCGCTGGCGCGGCGGACTGATCATGCGTGGACTGCGGGAACTCCCGGTGGAATTCAGTCCGGAGAGCCGTTCCCCGCACGCTCCTCCGGCAGCTGCTGCGCCGGCACGCCCGGAGGGTGGAGATGACACTGACGGGACGTCGCCGACCGCCGATGGAGGGGTGTGAACGCCCATCAATCCGGACATAACGCCGCTGTTGGTAGGCGATCGGACACGGGCCGTAATTCTGGTGTGATATCGACGATATGAGCTTGTGATCGGTCTGATGATCTGTCTACTCTCCCTGGAGTTCGCAGCTGCGGACCCCGTGCGCGGAACGCCGAATCCTGCCCGCCGCGCCACGGGAAACCGACCAGAACCCTGGGCAGGGGCGGGGGAACCAGGTTTGTTGCCGTCTCCCCACGGCTTGGGGTGAAGCCGCCCGAGCGGAGTCGTCTCCGCGCACGGCGGCCGGGCCACCTCCCGGTCCGAACCCGACAGCTCACCTCGCAGGCGTGCGGAGAGGGACCTCTTCATGCTGTTCGTTGGAACTGGCCGCCACCGTCGTCGTACCCAGGCCGAGAAGGCCATCGCCGTCGCCGGTGTGGCCGGCGTCGGACTCGCGATGCCGATCCTCACCGCCACCGGCGCCGCTGCCGCCCCGGCCTCCACCTGGGACGCCGTCGCCCAGTGCGAGAGCGGCGGCAACTGGAGCATCAACACCGGCAACGGCTTCTACGGCGGCCTCCAGTTCACCTCCAGCACCTGGAAGGCGTACGGCGGCACCGCCTACGCGGCGCAGGCCAACCAGGCCAGCAAGGCCCAGCAGATCTCGGTCGCCGAGAAGGTGCTCGCCTCGCAGGGCCCGGGCGCCTGGCCGGTCTGCTCCCAGAAGGCCGGTCTGACCAAGGGCGGCGCCCCGGCCGCGGTCGACACCTCCTCGGACGCCAAGCCGCAGTCCGCCGCGAAGCAGCAGGCCCCGAAGCCGGCCGCCAAGCCGGCCGAGAAGCCCGCCGCGCAGAAGCCCGCCGCCAAGCCCGCCGCGAAGCCGGCCGCCCAGAAGCCCGCCGCGCAGCCGGTCCAGCAGGCCGCCCCGCAGGCCCAGGGCTTCCCGGGCAAGGCCGGCTGGGACGCCGACGCCAAGGTGTACTGGTACCAGAGCAACGGCGCCTGGTACTGGACCAGCCACCAGAGCGTCTACCAGCAGTACGCCCCGCAGGCCGCCGCCCAGCCGCAGTACGCCCCGCAGGCCGCGCAGCAGGCCCCGCGGGCCACCGGCCACGACTACACCGTCCGCGCCGGTGACACCCTGTCGACCATCGCCGCCGCGCAGGGCGTCTCCGGCGGCTGGCACGCGCTGTACGAGGGGAACCGCGCCACCGTCGGCGGCAACCCGAACCTGATCATGCCCGGCCAGGTGCTGCACCTCGGCTGAGCCGCCGCGCCCGGCGCGGGAGCACCCGCCACGGCGCTCGGCGCCGGCGCCGCTCCACCCCGTCGTCCGAAGGGGACCGGCCCTACCGGTCCCCTTCGTCCGCATTCGCCCGCTCCGGTGGGACAAGCTGGGACAAGCAGGTGAACTACCGGTGGGTAGTGGGGCCACACGCTGAGACGGGACCGAGGCGGACGTGGCCCCGGGAGCCCGGGCGGTTAGGCTCTGGTCGTAACGACTCCGCAATCGTCCTGCTGACAGCACCACCGTCAGACCGGACCCTGCTTCCGCAAGGAGATGCCTCGTGCCGTCCATCGATGTCGTCGTAGCCCGTGAGATCCTCGACTCCCGCGGCAACCCCACGGTCGAGGTCGAGGTCGGCCTCGACGACGGCAGCACGGGTCGTGCCGCTGTCCCGTCGGGTGCCTCCACCGGCGCCTTCGAGGCGCTGGAGCTGCGCGACGGCGACAAGAACCGCTACTTCGGCAAGGGCGTCGAGAAGGCCGTCCTGGCCGTCATCGAGCAGATCGGCCCGGAGCTGGTCGGCTACGACGCGACCGAGCAGCGCCTGATCGACCAGGCGATGCTGGACCTGGACGCCACGCCGGACAAGTCCTCGCTCGGCGCCAACGCCATCCTGGGCGTCTCGCTGGCCGTCGCGCACGCCGCCTCCGAGGCCAGCGACCTGCCGCTGTTCCGCTACCTGGGCGGCCCGAACGCGCACGTCCTGCCGGTCCCGATGATGAACATCCTCAACGGCGGGTCGCACGCGGACTCCAACGTCGACATCCAGGAGTTCATGATCGCTCCGATCGGCGCGGAGTCCTTCTCCGAGGCCGTCCGCTGGGGCGTCGAGGTCTACCACACGCTCAAGGGCGTGCTGAAGGAGCGCGGCCTGTCCACCGGGCTGGGCGACGAGGGCGGCTTCGCCCCGAACCTGGACTCCAACCGCGAGGCGCTGGACCTCATCGTCGAGGCCATCCGGAAGGCCGGCTACGTGCCCGGCCGTGACGTCGCGCTGGCCCTGGACGTCGCCTCCTCCGAGTTCTACGAGGACGGCGCCTACCAGTTCGAGGGCAAGGGCCTCACCTCCGCCGAGCTCATCGAGTACTACGCCGAGCTGGTCGCCGCCTACCCGCTGGTCTCCATCGAGGACCCGCTGGACGAGTCGGACTGGGACGGCTGGAAGGCCATGACCGAGAAGCTGGGCGACAAGGTCCAGCTGGTCGGCGACGACCTGTTCGTCACCAACCCGGCCCGCCTGGCCCGTGGCATCGAGACCGGCACCGCCAACGCGCTGCTGGTGAAGGTGAACCAGATCGGTTCGCTGACCGAGACCCTGGACGCCGTCGAGCTGGCCCAGCGCAACGGCTACCGCTGCATGATGTCGCACCGCTCCGGCGAGACCGAGGACGTCACCATCGCCGACCTCGCCGTCGCCACCAACTGCGGCCAGATCAAGACCGGCGCCCCGGCCCGCTCCGAGCGCGTCGCCAAGTACAACCAGCTGCTGCGCATCGAGGAGATCCTCGACGACGCCGCCGAGTACGCCGGCCGCGGCGCCTTCCCGCGCTTCAAGCACGAGGGCTGAGCGCTCCCGGTAGCGCACGCCTGACCGGTGCCCCGCCGTTCACCCCGTAGGGTGGTCGGCGGGGCACCGTCGCGACCAGGAGGGGATACGGGAGATGGCTGGCTGGAGGATCCCGGGCTTGGCGGCCCGGCCCCGGTTCACGAGCCGGGCGACCGTCCTCGTCCTGGTGCTCTGCTCACTGGTGGCGATCCTCGCCTACCCGACGCGGCAGTTCATCTCCCAGCGCGCCGAGATCTCCGCCCAGCGGGCGAAGGCCGACCACGCGCGCCAGCAGGTCGAGCAGCTGCGCCGGGAGAAGGCCCGCTGGCAGGACCCGGAGTACGTCAAGGCGCAGGCCCGCGCCCGGCTGCACTACGCGGTGCCGGGGGAGACCCCGTACATCGCGCTGGATCCCGCCGGACCGCCCGCCGACCGGTCCTCCTCCGGGGGCGGCGCCGCCCCCGCCCCGGGCCAGGCTCCCGGCAGCACCGCCGGAGGCCAGGCGACGGCCGCCAAGCCCTGGTACGCCAGCATCTGGGACTCGGTGGACGCCGCCGACACCGCCGCGGCGGCCCCCGCGACCCCCCGTCCCCTCCCACCGTCCCCCGTTGGAGACACCTCCCCCCATGACCACTGAGAACCACCCCACCGTCTCCGACGCCGACGTCGCGGCCATCGCCGCCCAGCTCGGCCGGGTGCCGCGCGGCCTGCGCGGCGTGGCGCACCGCTGCCCCTGCGGCAACCCGGACGTCGTGGAGACGGCGCCCCGGCTGCCCGACGGCACGCCGTTCCCGACGCTCTACTACCTGACCTGCCCCAAGGCCGCCTCGCTGATCGGCACCCTGGAGGCGCAGGGCGTCATGAAGGACCAGACGGCCCGGCTCGCCGAGGACCCGGAGCTGGCCGCCGCCTACCAGAAGGCGCACGAGGACTACATCGCCCGGCGCGACGCGATCGAGGTGCTGGAGGGCTTCCCGAGCGCCGGCGGCATGCCGGACCGGGTGAAGTGCCTGCACGTGCTGGTCGGCCACTCGCTGGCGGCCGGCGAGGGCGTCAACCCGCTCGGCGACGAGGCGCTCGGCATGCTGGAGGACTGGTGGGCCAAGGGCCCGTGCGTCTCCCCGGCCGAGGTCGAGGCCGCCGGGGAGCGGGTCGCCCGCAACCGCGCCAAGGAGCAGGACCACGAGGCGGTGATCGCGGCCAAGCGGCAGAAGGCCGCCGAGCGCGCCGCGAAGAAGCGTGCCGCCGAGGGCACGGCGGCGGAGCAGGAGTCCGAGTGAGCACGACCCGCGTCGCCGCGATCGACTGCGGCACCAACTCGATCCGCCTGCTGGTCGCCGACCTCGACCCGGAGACCGGCGAGATCACCGACCTGGACCGCCGGATGGTCGTCAACCGGCTGGGCCAGGGGGTGGACCGGACCGGCCGGCTGCACCCGGACGCGCTGGCCCGCACCTTCGCGGCCTGCCGGGAGTACCAGGAGATCATCTCCGGCTTCGGCGTCGGCCCCGAGCGGGTCCGCTTCGTCGCCACCAGCGCCTCCCGGGACGCCGAGAACAGCGACGAGTACGTCAAGGGCGTGCGCGACATCCTGGGCGTGGAGCCCGAGGTGGTGAGCGGCGAGGAGGAGGCGCACCTGTCCTTCGTGGGCGCCACCAGGGAGTTGACCAGCGGTCAGTTCCCGGGCCCCTACCTGGTGTTCGACCTCGGCGGCGGCTCCACCGAGTTCGTGCTGGGCACGGACGACGTGCAGGCGGCGCGCTCGGTGGACATCGGCTGTGTGCGGCTCACCGAGCGGTACTTCGGCGACGCCGAGCTGCCCTCCGAGGAGCAGGTCGCGGCCGCCCGGGCGCACGTGCGGGCCGAGCTGGACCGGGCCGAGGAGGTCGTCCCGCTGACCGGTGCGGCCACCCTGGTCGGCCTGGCCGGGACGGTCACCACGGTGTCCGCGATCGCCCAGGGCCTGCCCGGCTACGACTCGGCGGCGATCCACCACTCGCGGGTCTCCCGGGAGCGGGTCGCCGGGATCGCCCGGGAGCTGCTGGCCGCCACCCACGCCGAGCGGGCGGCCATCCCGTCGATGCACCCGGGCCGGGTGGACGTGATCGCGGCCGGGGCGCTGGAGCTGCTGGAGATCATGGAGCGCACCGGCGCCGCGGAGGTGGTCGTGAGCGAGCACGACATCCTCGACGGCATCGCCTGGGGGATCGCCTCCTGACCCCGCGCCGAGCCTGACCGACCGGCCCCGGTACCCCTTTCGGGGGGCCGGGGCCGGGGCGCGCCCGAGTGCGGGTGGAAAACTTCGTGAATTTCTTCACATGGCAATCCGGTCATTCGCCTCCCCCACCCGCCCGCAACGTCCGAATTGTGGGACCGAAGGCCCGTCGGCCGGGTGGCCCATGGGATCGCAGGTCACAGCCGGTTCGAGGTTTGAAAATCGAAATCACGCGCGGGAACCCGGGTGCCGTGCGGATCGTTGCTGCTCAGGCCGGTCGTGCTCCGGCGCGCATCCGCGCGGGGCCGCCCAGGGGTGGGGGCCGCCGCGCCGGGCCCGTTTTTGCGGCCGCGCAGTGTAGCACGGGGGGTCCGTCAACTTGTGACCGGGCTCACGAGGGCCGCTCGGGACGGTGCTGGATACTTTCGGATATGAGCACCACGGAGCGTCCTCGCATCCTCATTGTCGGCGGTGGTTACGTCGGCCTGTATGCCGCGATGCGCATCCTCAAGAAGATGCGTTACGGCGAAGCGACCGTCACGGTCGTGGACCCGCGGTCGTACATGACGTACCTGCCCTTCCTCCCCGAGGCGGCCGGCGGCAACGTCGCGCCCCGCAACCTCGTCGCGCCGCTGCGCAGCGCCCTCAAGCAGGCGGAGGTGCTGACCGGGTCCGTCACCGGCATCGACCACGCCCGTAAGGTCGCCACCGTCCAGCCCGCGGCCGGCGACAGCTACGAGCTGCCCTTCGAGTACCTGGTCGTCGCGACCGGCTCGGTCTCCCGCACCTTTCCGATCCCGGGTCTGGCGGAGAACGGCATCGGCATGAAGACGGTCGAGGAGGCCATCGGCCTCCGCAACCACGTCATGGCCCAGCTCGACAAGGCCGAGTCCACCACGGACGAGGAGGTCCGCCGCAAGGCGCTGACCTTCGTGGTGATCGGTGGCGGCTTCGCCGGCATCGAGACCGTCGCCGAGATCGAGGACATGGCCCGCGACGCGGCCAAGCTGTACAAGACCGTCAGCCGCGAGGACATGCGCTTCGTGGTGGTCGAGGCGGCCAACCGCATCCTCCCCGAGATGGGCCCGGACCTCGGTCTGTGGACCAAGGAGAAGCTCGAGGAGCGCAACATCGAGGTCTACATCGAGACCTCGATGGACTCCTGCGTCGACGGCCACGTCATGCTGAAGAACGGCATGGAGATGGACGCCTCCACCATCGTGTGGACGGCCGGCGTGAAGCCGAACCCGGTGCTGTCCGAGTTCGGTCTGCCGCTGGGCCCGCGCGGCCACGTCGACACCGCGCCGACCCTCCAGGTCCAGGGCTTCGACTACGTCTGGGCCGCGGGCGACAACGCCCAGGTCCCGGACCTCGCCGCCGGCGAGGGCGCCTGGTGCCCGCCGAACGCGCAGCACGCCTGCCGTCAGGCCGTCGTCCTCGGCGACAACGTGATCTCCGGCATGCGCGGCTTCCCGCAGAAGGAGTACAAGCACAAGAACCTGGGTGCGGTCGCCGGTCTCGGCCTGCACAAGGGCGTGGCGATCCTCTTCGGCAAGTACAAGCTGAAGGGCCGTCCGGCCTGGTGGTTCCACCGCCTGTACCACGGCGCGATGGTGCCGACCTTCAACCGCAAGGTCCGCGTCTTCACCGACTGGACGCTCGCGATGTTCCTGAAGCGCGAGATGGTCGGCCTGTCCCAGATGGAGCGGCCGCAGCTTCCGATCCAGGAGGTCACCCCGCCCACCAAGCCCGTCGCGGCCGCCGAGCCGGCCGCCGACAAGGCGCTCGCCAGCAAGTAAGCGACTGAGACCCCGGTGTGGGAGCACCGGGGTATGAGTCGGAGGCTCTCCGCCCGGCAGTGTCGCCGGACCACGACCTCCGTGGTGCTCAGCCGGCCGTGCGACCGGGCGGAGTACAGAAGTAGAAGGTCCCCTGCCGAACCCTCCGGCAGGGGACCCTTCTCGTTTCCGGGAGCGGTCAGTCGGTCTTGATGCTCGACAGGATGTCCAGCTTGGACGCCCGGCGGGCGGGCCAGATCGCGGCGACCAGGCCGACCACCCCGGCCAGCGCCAGGAACAGCGCCAGCTGGCCGTACGGCACCACCGTGGTCAGGCCGGAGAGGCTGGACTTCAGGGTGCCGTTGATCGCCCAGGCGATGAAGCAGCCGAGCAGCAGGCCGATGCCGGCGCCGAACAGCGAGATCACCACGGACTCCAGACGGACCATCCGCTTGATGCCGCTGCGGTCCAAGCCGATCGCCCGCAGCATCCCGATCTCGCGCTTGCGCTCGAAGACCGACATCGCCAGCGTGTTGACCACGCCCAGGATCGCGATCAGGACCGCCATCCCCAGCAGGCCGTACATGAGGTTCAGCGCGAAGGTGATGGTCTGGCTGAAGTCGTCCCGGATGTCCTGCTTGGACTTCACCTCGATCACCGGGTTGGCGCCGGTGGCGTCCTTCAGCGCCTGCTTGAGGCCGTCGGTGGCGCCGTCCTTGCCCTTGACCAGGACGTCCGAGATGTAGGGCTTCGGTTCGTGCTTGACGACCTCGCTGTTGGCCAGCACGACCGAGCCGAGCGTGCCGCCCGGCCGGAACACGCCGCCGACGGTGAGCTGCCCGGTGGAGTCGTCCGAGAAGGTCACGTTCAGGACCGAGCCGGTGGTGACGTTCAGCTTCTCGGCGGCCTTCTCGTCGACCAGCAGCCGGCCGTTGCCGAAGTCGGCCGCGGAGCCGCTGGTCAGCTGGAGGTCGGCGAGCTTGTCGAGGGCGGCCGCGTCCACGCCGGTGACCGTCTTGTAGGTGCCGTTGAGCTTCCAGTCGGAGGTGGTCGTCGCGGAGGAGACGGCGACCCCGGGGGCCTTGGCGATCTGGGCGGGCACCTGCTCGGACAGGCTCATGCCGTTGGCGGCCCCGACGACGTAGTCGGCCTTCATCGACCTGGTGACGGCCCGGTCGACGGTGTCGTTGACCGAGGCACCGATCACGGTGAGCCCGGTGACCAGGGTCAGACCGATGGTGAGCGCGGCGGCGGTGGCCGCGGTGCGGCGCGGGTTGCGCACCGCGTTCTGCTGGGCGAGCTTGCCGGGCATCCCGCCGAGCCCGCGCAGCAGCGGGCCGACCAGCGCGACCACCGGACGGGAGAGCAGCGGCAGCAGGACGAACACGCCGATCAGGGTCAGGAAGGCGCCCAGCGCGACCGGGATCCGGCCGCTGTCGTTGCCGGTGGAGGCGCCGTAGCCGATCAGCGCCAGGCCGCCGCCGGCGAGCACCGAGCCGATCGTGTTGCGGACCACGAGGCTCTTCTGGGACACCGGCTGGTCGCCGCTGCTCATCGCGGCCACCGGGGCGATCCGGGCGGCGCGGAGGGCGGGCAGCAGGGCCGAGGCGACCGTCACCAGGATGCCGACCACGATCGTCACCGCGACGGTGACCGGGCTGATCACCAGCGAGCCGGTCGGCATGCTGTCGTTCATCGCGCCGATCAGCGACTGCATCCCGGCGCCGATCCCGATGCCGGCCAGCAGGCCGGTCACGGCGGAGACGGTGCCGATCAGCAGGGCCTCGACCAGCACGGACCGGGTGACCTGCTTGCGGCTGGCGCCGATGGCGCGCAGCAGGGCCAGCTCCTTGGTGCGCTGGGCGACCAGCATGGTGAAGGTGTTGGCGATGATGAAGATGCCGACGAAGAGCGAGATGCCGGCGAAGGCCAGGAACATCGTGCGCAGGCTGCTGCTGGCCTTGGTGATCTGCTCCTGCTCGTCGGCGTTGAGCTTGGCGCCGGTCTCCACGTCGAACTGGCGGCCGGACGACACCTTGGGCTCGACCTCGGCGAGCAGCGCGTCCTGGCTGGTGCCGGGCTTGGCGGTGAGCACGATGCTGCTGTAGCGGCCCGGCTCCAGCAGGATCTGCTGGGCGGTGGCCTTGTCGAACAGGGTGAGCGTGCCGCCGGTGTTCACCACCGGGTCGTCGGTGGTGAACAGCCCGGTGAGCTTCGCCTCGATGACCGGGCCGTTGGCCGCGA
Source organism: Kitasatospora sp. NPDC018619 (assembly GCF_044391605.1). Lineage (NCBI taxonomy): Bacteria > Bacillati > Actinomycetota > Actinomycetes > Kitasatosporales > Streptomycetaceae > Kitasatospora > Kitasatospora sp. NPDC018619. The sequence goes on along the minus strand of NZ_JBISAI010000016.1, from coordinate 73,080 downwards.
TCCGGACGGTGTCGCCGACCTTGTAGCCCGCCTTGTCGGCGGTCTTGCGGTCGAGTGCGATCTCCTTGGCGGTCTTCGGTCCCTGGCCCTCGACCATGGCGTAGCGCGGGTCCTTGCCGTCCTGGCCCGGCGCGAAGTTGGCGCCCCTGGCGGTCCAGACCTGGCCGATCAGGTCGCCCTTCTTGTCGGCGACCCCGGTGAAACCGCTGACCACGCCGCGGGCGGCGGCGGTGCCCGGCAGGGCGGCCAGTTGCTGGACGGTGGCGTCGGTGAGGGCGGCCGAGCCGCCCTCGGCCTTCTGCCGGGCGGAGGCGCCGGAGCCGGCGGCGCGGTCCACCACCTGGACCGAGACGTCCGAGTAGCTCTTGGAGTTGTTGTCCCGCATGGCCTTGGCGAAGGTGTCGGAGAAGACCATGGTCCCGGCCACGAAGGCGGTGCCGAGCATGACGGCCAGGGCCGTCATCAGCAGTCGGCCCTTGTGGGCCAGCACGTTGCGCAGTGCGGTGCGATACATGGGGTGTCCTGGGGAAGGGTCGGTGAGCGGGCTGCGACGGCCGCGCCGGATCGGTCGTGGCTGGGCCGGTCTCAGCTGGTGCGGCCCTTGGCGTCGAAGCGGCGCATGCGGTCCAGGACGGTGTCGGCGGTGGGCTGGTGGAGCTCGTCGACGATGCGGCCGTCGGCGAGGAAGACGACGCGGTCGGCGTAGGAGGCGGCGACCGGGTCGTGGGTGACCATGACGACGGTCTGGCCGAGCTCGCGTACGGAGTTGCGCAGGAAGGAGAGGATCTCGGCGCCGGAGCGGGAGTCGAGGTTGCCGGTGGGCTCGTCGGCGAAGATGATGTCGGGCTTGCCGGCCAGGGCGCGGGCGCATGCGACGCGCTGCTGCTGGCCGCCGGAGAGCTGGGAGGGGCGGTGGCTGAGGCGGCCGGAGAGGCCGACGGTGTCCACCACGCGGTCGAGCCAGGCCTGGTCGACCTTGCGGCCGGCGATGTCCATGGGCAGGGTGATGTTCTCCAGCGCGGTGAGCGTGGGGAGCAGGTTGAAGGCCTGGAAGACGAAGCCGATGTGGTCCCGGCGCAGCTGGGTGAGCTGCTTGTCCTTGAGGCCGACGAGCTCGGTGTCGCCGATGGTGGAGGAGCCGGAGGTGACGGTGTCGAGGCCGGCCATGCAGTGCATGAGGGTCGACTTGCCGGAGCCGGAGGGGCCCATGATCGCGGTGAACTCGCCCTGGGGGAAGACCACGCTGACGTTGTCGAGGGCGACGACGCGGGTCTCCCCCTCCCCGTAGACCTTGTTCAGGCCGGTGGCTCGGGCGGCCGCCAGGCCGGTGCGGACGGCGGTTGCGGTCGACGTGGTCACGGGGGACTCCTTGTGCTCGCGGACTTGTACCTCCATGGTCCGCGACGTGATCATGGTCCTGCGTCGCTCCGCCGGACGGTTGGCCCTACCACCGCTGGGCGTACGGGAGGGAAGGCCCCTCCTCCTGCGGTATGACGTGGACCCTGAGGCGAGGGGGATGGCCGGAACGGATATCCTTCGTGGCCGAATCCCGGACAGTTCGTCAGATGGCAAGGAAACATGACAACTTCCCGGGCTGGGAACATGCGAAAGGGTGAGCCGGGAGACTAGGCTCAGGGTGGTTTCGCAGACGCCCGGATGGTGGAACGCAGACACGGGCAGCTTAAAACTGCTTGGCCGCGAGGCCGTGCCGGTTCGAGTCCGGCTCCGGGCACCGATTACCCGGCGGGGGCGCGACGGCGTCCCCGCCGTTCGCGTTCACCGGATCCTCCTCGCGGCGTATCCCGGAATTTTTGCCAAGCCATTACCCTTGTACACGGGCGGTGCAGTGCCGCCACGGAGGGAATGTGCAATGAGAAGCAGCAACCCGGTCTTCTCGCGGGAGGGGTCCTTCACCCGCGACACCGGCTACGCGGGGTTCGGTACCACCGCGCAGGCCGGGAGCCCGTACGGCCAGAACCCCTACGCGGGGACGCCCTACGGCCAGCAGCCGCAGGGCCAGGCCCCCATGACCGACGAACAGCTCTACGCGCTGTACAACGGGCCGTCGGCCGGCCCGGCGGCGACGGGGCGGATGACGCTGGACGACGTGGTCGCGCGCACCGCCATGACGCTGCTGACGCTGGTCGTCGCCGGCGCGGTGGCCTGGTTCGCGCTGCCGTTCGAGAACTTCGGCTACGCGATCGGCGCCAGCCTGGTGGCCATGGTCGTCGGCCTGGTGGTCTCGTTCAAGCGCAGCGTCAGCCCGCCGCTGATCCTGACCTACGCGGCCCTCCAGGGCTTCGCGATGGGCGCCGTGTCGCACGCCTTCAACACCTGGCTGAACGGCATCGTGATCCAGGCCGTGCTGGGCACCGCGGCGGTCTTCGCGGCGATGCTGTTCGCCTACAAGAGCGGCCGGATCCGCGTCACCGCGCGCTACCAGCGGATCGGCATCGCGGTCGCCCTGGGCTTCGTGCTGCTGATGCTGGTCAACGTGGTCGCGATGGCGTTCGGTGCCGACATGGGGCTGCGCTCCGGCCCGCTGGGCATCGTGGTCGGCCTGGTCGGCATCGGCCTGGGCGCCTTCTTCCTGTCGCTGGACTTCCACGAGATCGAGACGGCCATCGCCCAGGGCGCCCCGCAGCGGGAGTCGTGGCGGGCCGCCTTCGGGCTGACCCTCTCGCTGGTCTGGATCTACATGGAGATGCTGCGGCTGATCGCGATCCTGCGCGGCGACGACTGACGGTCCCTCCCGCCGTGCGCCACTGCCGCCGGGCCCCGGAGCACCCGCTCCGGGGCCCGGCGGCTTTTCGCCTAGGCTCGCTGCCATGCATGACGGAGCACCTCTGGACGTCGACCCCCTGGTCGAAGCCGCCGAATCCCTGGCGGATCGTTTCCGCTCGCTGCCGCAGAGCAAGCTGCTGGGCGCCGTGCCCGGGTACGCCTCGCGGGCGGCGGCCGCGCTGGAGCTGGCCCGGCGCCTGGCCGGGCTGGCGCTGGCGGCGGAGGGCGGCCCGCAGCGGGACTTCCCGGACGCCGGGGCCTTCGCGGCGGGGGACCAGCTGGCCGTCGCCGCGCACGACCTGGCGGCCGCGCTCGCCGGGCTGCCGCGGGGCGCGGCGGTGGCGCTGCCGGGCGGTCCGGTCCCGGCGGCCGAGCTGCTGGCCACGGCGGTGGCGGCGGTGCGGGAGACGGCCGTGATCTGCGGCTGAGCCCCGACGGGCGCTGACGGGCGCGGGCGCGCCCGGGCCGGGTGCGGACTGGCCGGGGTGCGGACAGGCCGAAGGCCGGCCGGGTCGGTAACCCCGTGACCCGGCCGGCCTTCGGCGCGCTGCGTCCCGACGGACGTGAGTCGGTGTCAGATGCTGGCGACCACCCGGTCGGCGAGCACGTAGACGGCCTCCTCGTCGGTGGAGAAGGTCAGCGAGTACGAACCGGAGAAGCGCGAGCCGCCGAGCAGCCGGACGTGCTCGCCGGCGCGGACCGCGTCGATCAGCCGGTAGGCGGCCTCCCGGTCGCCCGGGGCCACGCAGAGCGTGGTGCCGTCGGCGAAGGCGTACACGTCCAGGGTGCCCAGCGGGCCCGGGCGGACGTCGGTCAGGGCGACGGCCTCCTCGGCGAGGGCGGCCAGCCGGCTGTCGGTCCACTCCCGGGACGGCGCCTGGCTGGGGACGAAGTCGGGGTGCGAGGGGTGGCGGCGCGGGTCGGGCGCGGCGACCGGCGCCTCCTCGACGGCCGGGTCGGCGTCCAGCAGCCCGGCCTCCAGGCCGGTGGCCAGCAGGTCGGCCTCGCGGCGGGCGCGGGCGTCCTTGGCGGTCTCGCCGACCGGGTGCCCGGGGCGCAGCGGCACGCCGCCCTCGGGGCCGGGCTCGGGGGCGGTGCCGCCCTCGTTGATCATGTCCTCCAGCGCGGAGCGCAGCGCCTCGCCGAACTCCGGGTCCATCGTCCCGGCGTTGTCGACGGCGTCCTGCGGGCCGGTGGGGCGGGGGAAGAAGAGCGGCCACTCCTCGGTGCCGGAGAACGCGCCGGAGAAGGGGGAGTCGAACAGCGGGGCGTCCTCGGCCGCGCGGGCCTCCTGCTCGGCCCAGAACGCCCGGGCCTCCGTGATCTCCCGCTCGCGGTCGGAGGCGAGCGCCTCGGCGACGGCCCGGCGTATCGCGGCCTCGTCCACCGGTGCGGGCGCGGCCGGGGCGGCGTCCCGTGCGTCCAGGCGGCGGGAGAGTCCGCGGAGGTGGAGCAGCACGGCGGTCGACACGGCGATCAGGATCAGCAGCAGGAGGGTGTAGACGGCGCTCACGGAACGTACTCCTAGCGAGGAGCGGAACGGGGTTACGTGTCCACATTGCCGCATGCGGGGCTGTTGCCGCAGTGGCGAATGTCCAATTGGTCCGTGACTTTCGCTCTTGTCCCCAAATTGTTAGGTAACACCGTTCTACGCAGTGGAGTTGATCCGCTCCGCACTGTCGATTTCCGGGCCGAAAACGAAAGGAACGAGGGCCGGATCGACCTCGCGGTGTGATCCGGCCCTCAATTACACTGCGTCACTCCAAATGGGTGGTCCAGACCCTTCGGAGGGTGCCGTCGCCCGTCAGCTGAGGCGCTCGAGGACCATCGCCATGCCCTGGCCGCCGCCGACGCACATGGTCTCCAGGCCGAACTGCTTGTCGTGCCACTGGAGGGAGTTGATCAGCGTGGTGGTGATCCGGGCGCCGGTCATGCCGAAGGGGTGGCCGACCGCGATCGCGCCGCCGTTGACGTTCAGCTTGTCCAGGTCGACGCCGAGGTCGCGGTAGGAGGGGATCACCTGGGCCGCGAAGGCCTCGTTGATCTCGACCAGGTCGATGTCGTCGATGGTCAGGCCGGCCCGCTTGAGCGCCTGCCGGGAGGCCTCGACCGGGCCGTAGCCCATGATCTCGGGGGAGAGCGCGCTGACGCCGGTGGAGACCACCCGGGCGAGCGGGGTGATGCCGAGCTCGCGGGCCTTGGTGTCGGACATGACCACCAGCGCCGCCGCGCCGTCGTTCAGCGGGCAGCAGTTACCCGCCGTCACGGTGCCGTCGGGGCGGAACACCGGCTTGAGGCCGGCCACGCCCTCCAGGGTGACGCCGGCGCGCGGGCCGTCGTCCGCGCTGACCACCGTGCCGTCCGGGAGCGTCACCGGCGTGATCTCGCGCTGCCAGAAGCCGGCCTTGATGGCGGCCTCGGCGAGGTTCTGCGAGCGGACGCCGAACTCGTCCTGCTCGGCGCGGGTGACGCCCTTGAGCGCGGCCAGGTTCTCGGCGGTCTGGCCCATCGCGATGTAGGCGTCCGGCAGCAGGCCGTCCTCGCGCGGGTCGTGCCAGCCGTCGCCCTCGCCCGAGGCGCCCCGGGTGCCCTCCTCGGCCCGCTTCCTGGTGCGCGCCTGGGCCTCGTCGAAGATCGGGTTCATGGTGCCCGGCAGGCCGTCCGAGGTGCCGTTCACGCTGCGCGAGACGGTCTCCACGCCGGCCGAGAGGAAGACGTCGCCCTCGCCGGCCTTGATCGCGTGCAGCGCCATCCGCGTGGTCTGGAGCGAGGAGGAGCAGTAGCGGGTGATGGTGGTGCCGGGCAGGTAGTCCATGCCCATCTGCACCGCCACGATGCGGGCCAGGTTGTGGCCCTGCTCGCCGCCGGGCAGGCCGCAGCCCAGCATCAGGTCGTCGATCTCGCGCGGGTCGAGCTGCGGGACCCTGGCCAGCGCGGCCTGGACGACGTGGGCGGTCAGGTCGTCCGGGCGGACGTCCTTCAGCGAGCCCTTGAACGCCCGGCCGATCGGCGAACGGACGGCGCTGACGATGACGGCTTCGGGCATGGCGGGCTCCTCGCTGGGTGACGGCGGACCTGACGTCCGGGAGGAAAGTTACCGCCTGGTAGGTCGGTCGTCACCCGCCCCGGCGTGTGAGCTGGCCGACGTGCTCCCGCAGGCCCCGCCGGGGCTCGTACCCCCGTCCTTCCCGCTTTCCGCACCCGGCAGACCGATCCGCAGCCGGTGCCTCAGCTGGGCCCAGCGGCGGCCCGCGCCCTCGGCCGGCACGGCCGCCACCTCGGTGCCCTCCCGCCCGGCCGCCGTCGCGGCGGCCACCGCGACCGGCAGCACCGTGGCGCCCGGGACGGCCGCGGCCGGGCGCTCCTCCTCCGGCCACAGCCCGAGCGCGGCGCAGAGCGAGGGCAGCACGGCCATCGCCGCCGTCGCGTAGCCCTGGGCGGAGGGGTGGTAGCGGTCGGCGGCGAACATCTCCGGACGGGCGGCGAACTCGGGGCCCAGCAGCGAGCCCAGCGAGACCGTCCGGCCGCCCGCCTCCACCACCGCGATGGTCTGCGCGGCGGCCAGCTGCCGGCTCAGCCGACGGGCCACCCAGCGCAGCGGCGGCCGCACCGGCTTGATCGTCCCGAGGTCCGGGCAGGTGCCCACGACCACCTCGCAGCCGTTGGCGCGCAGGGCGGCGACGGCCTCGCCGAGCTGGCGCACGGCCAGCTGGGCCGGGCTGTGCCGGGTCACGTCGTTGGCGCCGACCATGATCACGGCGACGTCCGGGCGGTGCCGCAGGACCTGCTCCAGCTGGCCGGAGAGGTCCGCGGAGCGGCCGCCCGAGCGGGCCGCGTTGACCAGCCGGACGGGACGCTCGGCGACCGAGGCGAGGCCCGCGGCCAGCAGCGCCCCCGGGGTCTCCCCGGCCCGGGCCACTCCGAGGCCGGCGCCGGTGGAGTCGCCCAGGACGGCCAGGACGAGCGGGGCCTGCGGGGCGGCGGCCCGGTCCGCGAAGGCCTCCCCGTAGACGCCGTCCGCCTTGGGCGGGGCCGTCTCCAGGACGCCGATCGCCTGGATGGCGAGCTTGCTCTCGGTCACCAGCAGGCCGACCAGGCCCACCCCGAGCAGGCCGAGGCCGCCGCCGCCGTACGCCGCCGCGGTGGCGATCCGGCGGGCCACCCGGGCCCGCGAGTCCCGTGACCCTGCCATCCGGTGCCCCCTTTCCCGTGCTCCGGCCGGCCCCCGGGGGCTGCGGCCATGCCTGCACAGCGCTCTTACCCGCGCGGGGGGCGCGACTACCGGTGCCGCCGGTAGGGGTGGGCCATTGGGGGAGGTGGGAAGGAGGGGAGCCGTGGGGCCGGCGCCACGCCCTACGCTTTGCAGTACCGAAAAATCGCATGCCCACAGACCGGGAGGACCCCCGTGCGGTACCACAACTCGATCATCGACCTCGTCGGCAACACGCCGCTGGTCAAGCTGAACAAGGTCACCGAGGGCATCAGCGCGACAGTGCTGGCCAAGGTCGAGTACTTCAACCCCGGCGGCTCGGTCAAGGACCGCATCGCGATGCGCATGATCGAGGCCGCCGAGGCCTCGGGCGCCCTCAAGCCCGGCGGCACCATCGTCGAGCCGACCTCCGGCAACACCGGTGTCGGCCTGGCGATCGTGGCCCAGCAGAAGGGCTACAAGTGCATCTTCGTCTGTCCGGACAAGGTCTCCACCGACAAGATCAACACCCTGCGCGCGTACGGCGCCGAGGTGGTCGTCTGTCCGACCGCCGTCGCCCCCGAGCACCCGGACTCCTACTACAACGTCTCGGACCGCCTCGTCCGGGAGACCCCGAACGCCTGGAAGCCGGACCAGTACTCCAACCCGGACAACCCGGCCTCGCACTACCACTCCACCGGCCCGGAGCTGTGGGAGCAGACCGACGGGCGGATCACCCACTTCGTGGCGGGCGTCGGTACCGGCGGCACCATCTCCGGCACCGGCAACTACCTCAAGGAGGCCTCCGGCGGCCGGGTCAAGGTGATCGGCGCCGACCCGGAGGGCTCGGTCTACTCGGGCGGCACCGGCCGGCCGTACCTGGTCGAGGGCGTCGGTGAGGACTTCTGGCCGACCGCCTACGACCGCGGCGTCGCGGACGAGATCGTCGCCGTCTCCGACAAGGACTCGTTCCAGATGACCCGCCGCCTGGCCAAGGAGGAGGGCCTGCTGGTCGGCGGCTCCTGCGGCATGGCCGTGGTGGCCGCGCTGGAGGTGGCGAAGAAGCTCGGCCCCGACGACGTCGTGGTGGTGTTGCTGCCGGACGGCGGCCGCGGCTACCTGTCGAAGATCTTCAACGACGACTGGATGGCCGACTACGGCTTCCTGCCCTCGGCCACCGACGAGGCGCACATCGGCGAGGTGCTGGCCCGCAAGGAGTCGATCGAGCAGGGCGGCGTCCCGCAGTTCGTCCACATGCACCCGGGCGAGACGGTCGCCGAGGCGGTCCGGGTGCTGCGCGAGTACGGCGTCTCGCAGATGCCGGTGGTCTCCCCGGGGGCCGGCCACCCGGACATCATGGCCGGCGAGGTGATCGGCTCCGTGGTGGAGAAGCTGCTGCTGGAGGGCATCTTCGCCAAGGAGATCGAGCTCACCGACACCCTGGACAAGGTGATGTCCAAGCCGCTGCCGGTGGTCGGCTCGGGCGAGACCGTCACCAACCTGATGACCGTGCTGGAGAAGGCCGACGCGGCCGTCGTGCTGGTCGAGGGCAAGCCGCAGGGCATCGTCACCCGCCAGGACCTGCTGGGCTTCCTGACCGGCCGCACCCAGCACTGACCCGCCGTCACCACCGCGCCCCCGCGGACGGATGCGGAGGATTCGCCCACGGGGAAGTGGTACACCGGCGTCACCTGTCCGCAGCACGTGGTTAACACGGCTCGGGCATGGTGGTGGTCAACGGCAGGACGCCGAGTGAGGCGACGGCAACCGTCCGGGAGCGGCTCCCCGGCGGTCGCGGTCGGCTCCGGACACACCGGGTGGCCCTGACCCGGCCGCTGTGTCCTCCCGCCGCGGGAGGCGCCGTCGTCCCGCCCCTGCCCGGCTCCGGCCGGCTGACAGGGTGCGGCGGTTCCCGCGGCAGCAGCGCGCCGCACGGCGCGCGTCCCCGCGGCTCCCGGGTGGGGGAGCCCAGGCGGGGAACGGTGGGGCCGGTCCTTCTCCGAGGGGCCGGCCCCTTCCGTTCGTGCGGTCGGTGCCGGTCACGCGGTCCTGGCCTCCCGTGCCGTTCGCGCCGTTCGCGCCGTTCGCGCGGGGCGTGCGGGGTGTGCTCCGGGCGGGCGCCCGCCCGCCGCGCCGGGCGCGCCCGTCCCGTACGCTCGCACGCATGACCAGCACTGAAACGACCGACCAGGACGCCCCGCGCTACGTCCGGGTCAAGATCGAGCTCATCGCGGAGATCACCGACGAGGGCGCGCTCAAGGCGGCCGCCCTGGAGGCCGTCACCGCGGACGAGTACCTCGACGACGAGGAGCGCGCCCAGTCCGTCGAGGCCATCGAGGTGGACCCGTCGGGTTCGCTCGCCCACTTCATCGACCCCGTCGCGCTGCTCGGCGAGGTGCCCGGCGTGGAGCTCGCCTCGGCGACCTGGGAGTCGGCGCAGACCGAGTTCGACCCGGACAACGAGGAGTGGGACGAGTACGCGGTGGACGAGTCCGCCGAGTAGGACGGAACGCGCCGCCCGGTGGCCCCCGCCGTCACCGCCCGTGAACGCCCGGTCCGCCCTGCGGGCCGGGCGTTTGCTCCCTGTTCGTCGGGAAGTTGGGTCATCTCATACGATCGCTTACCCTTCGGTGATGGAACCGTGAACGGGTGGATTGCGTTTCTGTATCCGTAATGCCCGGGATGATCAGCAGGGAGACGCGACGTGACGGCACGGGACGGTCAGGGGCGGGCGGCCGGAAGCAGCTGGAGCCGCCGCGGGGTCCTCGCAGGGCTGATCGGAGCGCCCGTCCTGCTGCTGGCCGCCTGCAACGACAACAGCGGCGGCAACGGTGGCAGCGGCGGTAGCGGCACCGGTTCCGGCGGTGCGAACGGCGCCCCGGGCACCGGCGGCGGGGCCACCAGCGCCCCCAAGACCTCGACCGCGGTCATCACCGTCACCCCGGCCGACGGCGCCGCCGCCGCGAGCTTCAGCGAGCCGGTCAAGGTCACCGTCGCCAACGGCACCCTGAGCAGCGTCAAGGTCACCGACTCCACCGGCAAGGAGCTGGCCGGCCAGCTCTCCGCCGACGGCACCGGCTGGACCTCGGCCGCGGCCCCCGCCAGCGGCACCAAGTACACCGTCGCCGCCACCGCCTTCGACAAGGACAAGCTGGAGGCGGACTCCAACGCCGTCTTCACCACGGCGACCCCGGCCAACACCTTCGTCGGCTACTTCACCCCCGAGGACGGCTCGACGGTCGGCGTCGGCATGCCGGTGTCGATCAACTTCAGCAAGCCGATCACCGACCGCAAGACCGTCCAGCAGGCGATCACCGTGATAGCCGAGCCGGGGGTCGAGATCGTCGGCCACTGGTTCTCCAGCACCCGCCTCGACTTCCGGCCGCAGGAGTACTGGGCCAAGGGCACCAAGGTCACCCTCAAGCTCCGGCTCAAGGACGTCGAGGGCGCCAAGGGCGTCTACGGCACCCAGTCCAAGGACGTGAGCTTCACCATCGGCCGGGCCCAGACCAGCGTCGCCGACCTCTCCACCAAGAAGCTCACCGTCACCACCGACGGCCAGGTCAGCGCGGTCTACAAGATCTCCGGCGGCTCGCCCGAGCACACCACCTGGGGCGGCAAGATGGTGATCTCCGAGCAGTACACCCAGACCCGGATGAACTCGCAGACCGTCAACCTGGGCAGCGAGTACGACATCGCGGACGTGCCGCACGCCCAGCGCCTCAGCACCTCGGGCACCTTCATCCACGGCAACTACTGGTCCTCGCCGTCGATCTTCGGCGGGCAGAACACCAGCCACGGCTGCATCGGCCTCCAGGACGCCAAGGGCGCCCAGGACACCGGTACGGACGGCTACAAGTTCTACAAGTCCTCGATGATCGGCGACGTGGTCGAGGTCGTGAACTCCGGCGACAAGACCGTCGCCCCGGACAACGGGCTGAACGGCTGGAACATGAGCTGGGCCGCCTGGAAGGCCGGCAGCGCCGTCTGACCGACCCCTGCCCGTCTGACCGACCCCTGCCCGTCTGACCGACCCCTGCCCGTCTGACCGGCCCCTGTCCGGCCCGACCCGGGCCGCTCGCCCGGCCCGACCCGGGCCGCTCGCCCGGCCCGGCCGGGCCCACCCGCCGCGGAAACTCCTCGGGCGGACCGAACCCCGCGGTCCGCCCGAGGAGTAGAACGGGTGTGAAACGCGAGCAGAGACAGCTCCGGGACGACGAGTTCAGCGCCTTCGTGACCGGCCAGGGCCGCCAGCTGCTGCGGCTGGCCGAACTGCTGACCGGCGACCCGCACCGGGCGAAGGACATCGTGCAGTCCGCGCTGGAGCGCGCCTACCTGCACTGGCACCGGATCACCGGGGACGACCCCGGTGCCTACGTCCGCCGGATCGTGGTCAACCAGCACCGGGACTGGTGGCGCAGGCGGTGCAACCACGAGCTCCCCACCGACCGCACCCCCGACCGCCCGCTCGCCGAGGACCTCGCCGAGCGGTACGCCGACCGCGCCCTGCTGCACCAGGCGCTGGGCACCCTGACCCGCCGGGAGCGGACGGTCGTGGTGCTGCGGTACTACGGGGACCTCACCGAGGCCGCCATCGCCGCCGAACTGGGGATCGCACCGGGCACGGTGAAGAGCACGCTGCACCGGGCGATGTCGAAGCTGCGCACACGGCCCGAGCTCGCCGACCGCTGCGGCGGGACGGCGGCTTCCACGACGCACATCGAGGTGACGGTATGAGCTTCGAGAACCGGCTCGGCGCACTGCTCAAGGACGAGGACCCGTACGCCGCCGGGCCGGACCCGGTGCCGATCATGGCCGCCGCCCGGCGCCGCCGGGCCCGGCGCAGAGCCGCGACCGGAGCGGCCGCGTTCGCGGTCGTCCTGGTCTGCGGGGCGACGGCGGTGACGGCCGGGAACGCCCGGCACGCGGGGGAGGCCGCGCGGGCGGCGACGACCCCCTCGACGGCGCTGCCGGCCGCGCCGGCCGCCGGGCCGGGTGCGTCGCCGAGTGCGGTGCCGAGCGCCGCGCCGAGCCCCGTACTGCCCGCCGCGCCGAGCCCCGTACTGCCCGCCGCGCCGAGTGCCGTGGCGAGCGCGGTCGTGCCCGCCGTACCGAACGGCGTGGCGCCCCCGGAGGGACTGTCGACCTCCCCGGTGAAGCAGCTCGCGCCGGGGGAGAAGGTCGAGATCATCACCGGGGTCCGGCTGTCCGTCACACCGACCGAGAGCTGCCACGACGCCCTCGACCGGACGCGGACCGCCTACACCGGCCCGGTGTGCACCGACATGGAGCCGCTCGTGCGGCGCGGCGTGACCGACATCGACGCGGCGTACTTCGACACCCCCGACCGGTTCGTCGTCACCAGCTACTACCTGGGCCCCACCCCGGCCCGGATCGTGGTCTTCGAGGACGGCCGGCCGACCGTCGCGACCCTGCTGACCACCGCCGGCGCCAAGGGGTGGCTCGGCTACTACGCGATCGTGCCCGCCCCGGCCCCCGCCGGGGGCAGTTCCGTCCCGACCGTCGCGGCCTACGACGCCGACGGCCGGCTGTTGGCCGCCCGGGCCGGCCGAACCGCCGACGGCGCCCCCGAGCAGCCGCCCGTACGGCTGTGACGCGCTCCCGGGCCGGCGCTTCGCGTGGTCCGCGGGGCCCCGCAGGGCGGACGGCCGCGCGGGCCCCGGGCCGCCGACCGCCGTCCGGCCGCGGGCCCCGGGCCTCAGACGGGGACGGGTGCCCCGCGCCCCGGCCCGGCCGTACCTTCCCGTCCGCGCCCGGAGGGGCTCAGCCCTGGGTGCGGGCCACGCCGATCGGGCAGGAGGCGCCCGTGCCGCCGAGGCCGCAGTAGCCGTCGGGGTTCTTGGCCTCCGAGAGGTACTGCTGGTGGTACGGCTCGGCCGGGTAGAACGGGCCGGCCGGGGCGATCTCGGTGGTGATCGGGCCGTAACCGAGCGCGGTCAGCGAGGGCTGGAAGGCGTCCCGGGTGGCGGCCGCGGTCTCGGCCTGGGCGGGGGAGTGGGTGTACACGGCGGAGCGGTACTGGGTGCCCACGTCGTTGCCCTGGCGGTTGCCCTGGGTCGGGTCGTGGGACTCCCAGAAGGTCTTCAGGAGGCGCTCGTAGGAGACCACCGCCGGGTCGAACACCACCCGGACGGCCTCGGTGTGCCCGGTCAGCCCGCTGCACACCTCCTCGTACGTCGGGTTGGGGGTGTGGCCGCCCTGGTAGCCGACCAGCGTCGTCCAGACGCCGGGCAGCCGCCAGAAGGCGCGCTCGGCGCCCCAGAAGCAGCCCAGGCCGAAGTCGGCCACCTCCAGGCCCTCCGGGTACGGGCCGGTCAGCGGATGCCCGAGCACGGTGTGCGGCTCGGTCAGGGCGAAGGCCGGGGCGGGCCGGCCGGGGAGCGCCTGGTCGGCGGGGACCAGCGAGGTCTTGTGGCGGTTGAACAGCACGGCCTGCTCCAGCGGGTCGGGAATCCTGGCGCAGTGTCCAACGCGGCCGACCGCCCCCGGATTCCGGGAGCGGCCGGCCGGCCGGGGCGGGAGCGGATCAGGCGCTCGGCAGGCCGGCGCCGGCGAGCAGCGCGCGCAGGGGCGCGGTGTCCGGGGTGTCGCCGCAGGCGGCGTCGAGGGCGGCGTCGAAGCCCTCCGCGAAGCCGTCCGGCAGGTGCAGTTCGGCCGGCCCGGACCAGGAGAGCTCCCAGCGGGCCAGTCCGGCCTCGGCCAGGGCGAGGACGGCGGTGTGCGCCAGTTCCTCGCGCAGCGCCGGGCGGGCGGGCTCGCGGGCGGCCCGGCCGGTGGCGGCGGTCTGCTGCCCGCCCTTCGGCAGCCGGTCGGTGAACTCCCGGGCCCGGCCGGAGTCGACGGCGTCGAGCAGGCCGTGGACGGTGGGCGGCAGGCCCAGCGCCGTCAGCGCCCCGCCGGCCGTCGCGGCCGCCGCGCGGGCGTGCGCCAGCATCGCGCTGCGGACCAGCTCGGGCCACTCGACCCGCTGCTTGCCGGCCGCCTCGGGGATCAGGGTGGCGGCCTCCAGCTCGGCCAGCACCCGCTCGGCGTCGTGCAGCAGTGCGAGGGCCGGGCCGGTGGCCCCGGGGCCGCGGCCGTCGTCGGGCAGCGCCTCGACCGCGGCGACCCGGTGCTCGATCGGCGGGTGCGAGTCGTACGGGTCCGGCTGCTCCGCGGGCGGTTCGAGCGCCAGCTCGGCGAGCTCCTTCCGGCGCTCCGGGTCGGCCAGCAGGTGGGCCAGTCCGCCGTACACCTGGCCGGGCGGCGGGAGCAGCCCGGCGTCCCAGCCCAGGGTGGCGTAGCGGCCGAGGTAGAAGTCCTGGGCGGAGTCCAGCACCGGGATCCGGCGCAGGGCCGAGACGGTCGCCTCCCGGCCCGCGACCTGCGCGGCGACGTGGTCGGCCGCGTACTCCTGGCGGCGCCCGACCGCCTCGGAGACCCGGAAGTAGAGCTTGGCGTAGAGGGTGAAGAGCTTGGCGAGGACCCGGTCGACACCGCCGGAGGCCTTCTCGCCGGACGGCTTGCGGCCCTTGGCCAGCCGCTTCTCGGCCTTGGCGGCCAGCTTGGCGGCCTCCTGCGCCTGGTGCTGGTCGGCGCGCTGGTGGAGCCCGCCGATGGTGTGCAGGAGGGCGCGGCGCCCGGCCACCGTGACGGCGGCGAGCCGGACGTCCCGGTTGCTGTAGTGGCCGAACTCGTGCGCCAGCACGGACTCCAGCTCGCCCTCGGTGAGGCCGATCAGCAGCGGGGCGCCGATGACCAGGTGCCGCTCGCCGGGGAGCAGGCCGAGCAGCCTGGTCTCCTCGTACACGCCCGCGTTGACCTCGGGAACGAGGCGCATCCCGGCCGGTCCGCGGACGCCGGTCCGCTCGCCGATCCGGTCGACCACGGCCCAGAGGGCGGGCTGCTGCTCGCGGGTGAGGAGCACGCCGGGGACCTCGCCGTCGCCCTTGCGGCGGCGGGTCAGGAACACCACCCGGACCACCGGGTAGGCGACCGCGGCGGTCAGGAACCAGATCTTGACCAGGCCCGGGCGCAGTTCGCCCGAGGCCCGGTACAGCGCGATGTCGAGGACGAGCAGGCCCACGACGATGCCGAGGGCGAGCAGGTAGAAGCCGATGAGTAGGGCCACGGCCGTGGCGGCTCGGGTGGATGTGCTCATGCCGGTGGAACGCCGGGGCGCGCCCATGCGGTGATCCTTCCGGGGCGCGACGGCAGGGCGGCGCGCGACTGTTGCATGGTGAACATGTGTACGACGGGTGGAGATCGTAGCGGTCGCCGGGGCTCCGCGCACCGGGGTTCCGGCCCGCCGCATCCCCGCTCCGACCTGCGGGTTCACCCCGGTTTCCGGTTCGTGCGGGCTTGACGGCATTCGCCCACTAGGCTCGGACCCATGACCGAGCACCAGCTTCCTCAGGGCTTCGAGACCCTCGCCATCCACGCGGGTCAGGAAGCGGACCCCCAGACCGGGGCCGTCGTCACGCCGATCTACCAGGTGTCCACCTACAAGCAGGACGGGGTGGGCGGACTGCGGGGCGGCTACGAGTACAGCCGCAGCGCCAACCCGACCCGCACCGCGCTGGAGGAGTGCCTCGCGGCACTGGAGGGCGGCGCGCGCGGCCTCGCCTTCGCCTCCGGCCTGGCCGCCGAGGACACCCTGCTGCGCACCATCCTCAAGCCGGGCGACCACATCGTCATCCCCGACGACGCCTACGGCGGCACCTTCCGGCTCTTCGCCAAGGTGCTGACCCGCTGGGGCGTCGAGTTCTCCGTCGCCGACACCCAGGACCTGGCCAGCGTCCGCGCGGCGCTGCGCCCCAACACCCGCGCGGTGTGGGTGGAGACCCCGTCCAACCCGCTGCTGGGCATCACCGACCTGGCCGCGCTCGCCGAGATCGCGCACGGCGCCGGTGCGCTGCTGGTGGTCGACAACACCTTCGCCAGCCCGTACCTCCAGCAGCCGATCTCGCTCGGCGCGGACGCGGTCGTGCACTCCACCACCAAGTACATGGGCGGCCACTCGGACGTGGTCGGCGGTGCGCTGGTGCTGGCCGAGGCGGGCCTCGGCGAGGAGGTCGCGTACCACCAGAACGCGATGGGCGCCGTCTCCGGCCCGTTCGACGCCTGGCTGGTGCTGCGCGGCATCAAGACGCTGGGCGTGCGGATGGACCGGCACAGCGCCAACGCGGAGAAGGTCGCCGAGCTGCTGGCGAGCCACCCGAAGGTCAGCCGGGTGCTCTACCCGGGCCTGCCCGAGCACCCCGGCCACGACATCGCGGCGAAGCAGATGAAGGCCTTCGGCGGCATGGTCTCGTTCCGGGTCGCCGGCGGCGAGGAGGCGGCCGTCGAGGTCTGCAACCGCGCGCAGCTGTTCACCCTGGGCGAGTCGCTCGGCGGCGTCGAGTCGCTGATCGAGCACCCGGGCCGGATGACCCACGCCTCGGCGGCGGGCTCGCCGCTGGAGGTCCCCGCCGACCTGGTGCGCGTCTCGGTCGGCATCGAGTCGATCGACGACCTGCTGGCCGACCTCAAGCAGGCGCTGGGCTGAGCCGGTCGGCCCCGTGAAGGGGCCCTCACTGCCCCTGCTGGTCCGCCGTGTACGACTCCATCGCGAGGTTGAAGCGGGCCAGCAGGGCGCAGAACGCGCGCTGCTCCTCGGGCGGCCAGTCGGCCACCAGCCGGCGGGTCAACTCGGCCCGGCCGTCCCGGACTTCGGCGAGCCGGCCGGCGCCGTGCGAGGTCAGCGCGAGCCGTACGGCGCGGCGGTCGGCCGGGTCCTGCACCCGGCCGACCAACCCCGCCGCGACCAGCGGCGCGACCTGTCGGGTCACCGTGGAGGAGTCCACGCCCAGCGCCTCGGCCAGCGCCTTGACGTTGGCCGGCCCGTGCCGCTCCAGCCGGTCGAGCAGCAGGTAGGCGGCCCGGTCGAGCACCCCGACCCCGCCGCCGGAGGTTCGGACCTGTTCCATGCGGCGCGCGAACACCGCGAGCTGGTACTGGAGTTGGGTGTGCACGGGGTCGGTGCGGTCGGTGGCCTGGGGCGAGGTCGTCGTCATCGCGGCTCACGATCGTCGTGCGGTGAGGGAGGCTCAGAAGGAGCAGCGTACGCGGGCGGGGCGGGCCCGGGAACAGGCCCGGCATCCCGGATTGCCGCCGCCCGCAGCCGTAGTCTGGCGCCATGCAGAGCTGGCCGATCACCCTCGACGACGTCCGCGGCGCCCAGAAGATGCTCGCCGGCATCGCCCGGGTGACTCCGATGGAGGGCAGCCGGCACCTCTCCGGGCTGATCGGCGCCCCGGTCCACCTGAAGTGCGAGAACCTCCAGCGCACCGGGTCCTTCAAGCTGCGCGGGGCGTACGTGCGGATCGCGGGACTCTCGCCGGTGCAGCGGGCCGCAGGGGTGGTGGCGGCGAGCGCCGGGAACCACGCCCAGGGGGTGGCGCTGGCGGCCTCGCTGCTGGGCGTGCGCTCCACGGTGTTCATGCCGGTCGCGGCGCCGCTGCCGAAGGTCGCGGCCACCCGCGAGTACGGGGCCGAGGTGCGGTTGCACGGCGCCACCGTGGACGAGGCCCTCCAGGCCGCGCAGCGGTACGCCGAGGCGACCGGCGCGGTGTTCATCCACCCCTTCGACCACTGGGACGTGGTCACCGGCCAGGCGACCGTCGGGCTGGAGGTGCTGGAGCAGTGCCCGGAGGTGCGGACCATCCTGGTCGGGGTGGGCGGCGGCGGGCTGCTGGCCGGGATCGCGGCGGCGGTCAAGCCGCTGCGGCCGGACGTTCGGGTGGTCGGGGTGCAGGCGGCCGGCGCGGCGGCGTACCCGCCCTCGCTGGCGGCGGGGCGCCCGCTGTCGCTGGAGCACGTCGCCACCATGGCGGACGGGATCATGGTCGGGCGCCCCGGCGACATCCCGTTCGAGGTGGTCAGCACGCTGGCGGACGGCATCCGTACGGTCTCCGAGGACGCGCTGTCGCGGGCGCTGCTGCTCGGGCTGGAGCGGCTGAAGCTGGTCGTCGAGCCGGCCGGGGCGGCCCCGATCGCGGCCCTGCTGGAGCAGCCGGACTCCTTCGAGGGGCCGGTGGTGGCGGTGCTGTCCGGCGGCAACATCGACCCCCAGCTGATGCAGCGGGTGCTGCGGCACGGGCTGGCGGCGGCCGGGCGCTACCTGTCGCTGCGGGTGCGGCTGGCCGACAAGCCGGGCGCGCTGGCGGACCTGCTGGGGGTGCTGACCGGGGTGGACGCCAACGTGCTGGACGTGGCGCACGTGCGGACCGACCCGCGGCTGGGGCTGACCGAGGTCGAGGTGGACCTGCATCTGGAGACCAAGGGGCCGGAGCACTGCGCCCTGGTGGTCGGGGAGTTGAGGGACGCGGGGTACGTGGTCGCGAGCTGATCCCGCCCTTGACGCGATATATCGCGTACTGGGAGACTCGCGATACATCGCGTTCGAGTCCCGCGGGTCGAGAATCGAGTCGCCCGTGCGCCCGAAATCGGGGCAGAGTGGGACAGATCGCCCCATACGTCCGAGGAGATGAGGCAAGGCCATGGCGCCAGCCATCCAAGCCGAGAACCTGGTGAAGACCTTCGGCGACGTACGAGCCCTCGACGGCGTCAGCCTCGACGTCCCGGAGGGCACGGTGCTCGGGCTGCTCGGCCCGAACGGCGCCGGGAAGACCACCACCGTGCGGGTCCTCACCACCCTGCTCCGCCCCGACTCCGGCCGCGCGGTGGTCGCCGGGGTCGACGTGCTCAAGCACCCCAACCGGGTCCGCAGCCTGATCGGCCTGTCCGGCCAGTACGCGGCGGTCGACGAGTACCTGACCGGCTTCGAGAACCTCACCATGGTCGGCGAGCTCTACCAGATGAGCAACCGCGCCGCGAAGGCACGCGCGCTGGAGCTGCTGGAGTGGTTCAACCTCAGCGAGGCCAAGGACCGCACCGCCAAGACCTACTCCGGGGGCATGCGCCGCCGCCTGGACCTCGCCGCCGCGCTGGTCGTCCGCCCGCCGGTGATGTTCCTGGACGAGCCGACCACCGGCCTCGACCCGCGCAACCGGCTCGCGCTCTGGGAGGTCATCGAGACGCTGGTCGAGCAGGGCACCACGCTGCTGCTGACCACCCAGTACCTGGAGGAGGCCGACCGGCTCGCCCACGACATCGCGGTGGTCGACCACGGCCGGGTGATCGCACGCGGCACCGCCGACCAGCTCAAGGCGCAGATCGGCGGCGAGCGGATCGAGGTCGTGGTGCACGAGCCCGGCCTGGTCGGCGACGCGGTCGCCGCGCTCTCCGGCTACGCGCTGAACGAGCCGACGGTCGAGCGGAACACCCGCCGGATCACCGTGCCGGTCAGCGGCGGCGCCCGGGTGCTGGCCGACGCGATCCGCGAACTCGACTCCCGCGGGATCGAGATAGACGACATCGGGCTGCGCCGCCCGACCCTGGACGACGTCTTCCTCACCCTCACCGGCCACGTCGCCGAGGGCGGGCCCGAGGAGGAGGACGGCGCCGCCGCCTCGGCGCGCGGCCGGGGGAAGGGCAGGGGCGGCCAGGGCGGCCCCGACGGCCGAGGCGGCCAGGGCGGCTCCGACGGCCGAGGACCGGACGAGCGGGCCGTCGCGGCCGGGAAGGAGAACTGAGATGACGACCGCCACCGAGCACGCCATCGGCCCGGCGATGCCCCGGCAGCGCCGGGGGGCCGCCGCCGCCCTGCACGACTCCTGGGTGGTCGCCAAGCGCAACCTGCGCCGGATGACCCGCATCCCGGAGATCGTGGTCTTCGGGCTGATGCAGCCGGTCATGTTCGTGCTGCTGTTCTCGTACGTGATGGGCGGGGCGATCAAGATCCCCGGCACGAACTCCAGCTCGGACACGTACATCCAGTTCCTGATGGCCGGCATCTTCGCCCAGACCGTCACCTTCGCCGTCGCCGGCGCCTCGGCGGGCATCGCGGAGGACATGAGCAAGGGGCTGGTGGACCGGTTCCGCTCGCTGCCGATGGCCCGCTCGGCGGTGCTGGTCGGCCGGACCCTCGCCGACCTGTGCCAGACCGCGTTCACCCTGGTCGTGCTGGCGGTGGTCGCGCTGCTGGTCGGCTGGCGGATCCACGACGGCGTGCTCAAGGCGCTCGGCGCCTTCGCCCTGCTGCTCCTGCTCGGCTACGCCTTCTCCTGGATCGGTGCGCTGATCGGACTGTCGGTGCGCAGCCCGGAGGCGGCCACCTCGGCCGGGCTGATCTGGCTGTTCCCGCTGACGTTCGTGTCCAACGCCTTCGTGCCCGTCACCTCGATGCCGGGCTGGCTCCAGGGGGTCGCGTACTGGAACCCGTTCAGCGCCACCGTGCAGGCCTGCCGGGTGCTGTTCGGCAACCAGGTCGGGCCGGTGGACAGCGCCTGGCCGATGCAGCACGCGGCGCTGGTGTCGGTGCTGTGGTCGGTCGTGATCACCGCGGTGTTCTCCTGGCTGGCGGTGCGCAAGTACCGCTCCTCCACGGGCTGACCGGGGGCGGCGCTGCGGCGTTGTGGTGCTGCGGCGTTGTGGCGGGGACGCCGGAGGGCGGCCGCGGAGGTCAGGGACCTCCGCGGCCGCCCTCGCGGCGCGGTGCGTGCGTGCGCCCGCCGTGTCGTGCGACCCGCCGCGCGTGTCGTGCGGCCGGATCAGCCGGCGTGCGGCACGACCTTGACGATCTTCACCATGGCCGGCTTGCCGTTCGGCAGCTCGTAGGTGGCCTCGTCGCCGATCTTCTTGCCGTCGATCGCGCGGCCCAGCGGGGACTGCGGCGAGTAGACGTCCAGGTCGTCGGCGCCCGCGACCTCGCGGGAGGCGAGCAGGAACTCCATGAGGTCGTCCTCGTCGCCGTCGAAGGCGACCGTGACGACCATGCCGGGAGCCACCACGCCGGAGTCGGCCGGGGCCTCGCCGACCTTGGCGCGCTCCAGCAGCTGGGTCAGCTGGCGGATGCGCAGCTCGTACTTGCCCTGCTCCTCCTTCGCCGCGTGGTAGCCGGCGTTCTCCTTGAGGTCCCCCTCCTCGCGCGCCGCCTCGATCTTCTGGGCGATCTCGATGCGCCAGGGCCCGGTCAGGTGGTCCAGCTCGGCCTTGAGCTGGTCGTAGCCGGCCTGAGTGAGCCAGGTCACGTTCTCACTGGTCTGGGTCACGGGTGCTCCTCGTAGGTGCTGGGGCTGTGCTGAGGGTGTGAGTCGTCAGCAGGGGTCGGTGGTGATATCGGTCTCAACTACAAAGCAACGCCCGCTCCCGTACCATCCGGTGCGGAAGGGGCGAAACCACGAGCCTAACAAGTCCCGCTGACAAGCGGGAGGGGCGTTTGCGCCCCGTTGACGGCGGCGTTACGCCGGGGTGTACGGCAACGGAGTGCGGGACCCTCTACGGATGCCCGCTCTCCGGATCGAATATGCGCGCTAGCGGGGGCGGGTGGGCCGCTCGGGGCGCGCGCCGCCCGGGGAGCGCGCTGTGCGGCGCCCTCCGCGCTCCGCGGTGCCTGCTGTGCTGAGCCCGTCCGTGCCGTGCCCGCTTGTGCCGTGCCCGCGTGTCCCGCGGCGGCTCACTTGGCCGGGGTGCAGCCCAGCAGCTCGGCGGTGGTGCCGCGGGAGGCGGTGCGCAGGGTGACCACCGCGTCATAGCTGGAGCCGGCCGCCGGGACGGGGAAGTCGGCCACCCCGACCACCCCGTGGTCCTCGCCCTGCGAGCGGACCGTGCAGGTGCCGGCCTGCCCGTTGCTCTTGCGCACGGTGAGGTGCAGCTGGACCTCGGAGTCGGAGAGCACCTGGAAGGTCGGCACCGAGCCGTTGATCTTCGTCTCGCGCAGCAGGTAGGAGCCGCCCAGCCAGGCGATCAGGCCCAGGCCGAGCACCCCGCAGACCGCGCCGACCACCTTCAGGCGGCGGTCCGAGTCGCGGTCGCCGCCGCGCCCGTAGCGCCCCTCGGGCAGAGCGGGGGCGGTGGTGTCTGCACTCATCGGACTCCGTCCTCTCCTGGGGAGGGGCCGCGCGGGGTGGTGCGGGGGGAATGCGACGCTCCTCCAGTCCGTCACTATAGGAGGGGCACGCCCGCGGCCGGTCCGGCGGGGGCAGGGCTCGGCCGCGTCGTCGACGTTCAGCGGCCGGCCCCGCGGCGACGCGGTCCCCCAGTGAGCGGTTCGAACGGTGGGCAGACCCGGCTTCGCGGAACGCCCGACGATTGTGGAAGGAACGCAAGGCGTTGACTGAGCAGTTGCGACTGATGGCGGTGCACGCCCACCCGGACGACGAGTCCAGCAAGGGCGCGGCCACCATGGCCATGTACGTCGAGCAGGGCGTGGACGTGCTGGTGGCCACCTGCACGGGGGGCGAGCGCGGGTCGGTCCTCAACCCCAAGCTCCAGGGGGACCCGTACATCGAGGAGAACATCCACGAGGTGCGCCGCAAGGAGATGGACGAGGCGCGGGCGATCCTCGGCGTCAAGCAGGCCTGGCTGGGCTTCGTGGACTCCGGCCTGCCCGAGGGGGACCCGCTGCCCCCGCTGCCCGAGGGCTGCTTCGCGCTCCAGGACGTCAAGGAGGCGGCGGAGCCGCTGGTCCGGCTGATCCGCGAGTTCAGGCCGCAGGTCATCACGACCTACGACGAGAACGGCGGCTACCCGCACCCGGACCACATCATGACCCACAAGATCACCATGCTGGCCTTCGACGCCGCCGGCGACCCGGACGCCTACCCGGAGGCCGGCGAGCCCTGGCAGCCGCTCAAGCTGTACTACAACCACGGCTTCCCGATGGGCCGCATCCGGGCCCTGCACGAGTACCTCACCGAGCACGGCCACGAGTCGCCGTACGGCGAGTGGATCGCGGGCTGGGAGAAGAGCGGCCGCAAGGAGCGCGAGATCACCACCCGGGTCCGCTGCGGCGACTGGTTCGAGACCCGCGACCGCGCGCTGATCGCCCACGCGACCCAGATCGACCCGGACGGCCCGTGGTTCCGCGTCCCGCTGGAGGTCCAGCGCGAGGTCTGGCCCACCGAGGACTACGAGCTCGCCCGTACCCTGGTCGACGTGGACCTGCCGGAGGACGACCTGTTCGCCGGCCTGCGCACCCCCACCCTGGTGGCCGAGGCCGCCGACACGCGCGACTGAACCACCCCCCGACGGCCCGGCTCCCCGTGAGCCGGGCCACCATAGAGATATGAGTGCCTCCGTGAACCTCG
Source organism: Kitasatospora sp. NPDC018619 (assembly GCF_044391605.1). NCBI lineage: Bacteria > Bacillati > Actinomycetota > Actinomycetes > Kitasatosporales > Streptomycetaceae > Kitasatospora > Kitasatospora sp. NPDC018619. Next base: position 49,917 of record NZ_JBISAI010000016.1, on the reverse strand, counting down.
TCCACCTCGCCGCTGACCTCGCCGTCGACGACGCCAAGGTCACCCCCGGCCTCCTCGGCTTCGTCGTCTTCGCCGCCCTGGGCGTCGCGACCTGGTTCCTGGCCAAGTCGATGAACCGGCAGTTCAAGAAGGTCGACTTCGTCGAGGAGCCGGAGGCCCCGAAGGAGTGAGCCGTCGGCCGGCCCCCGGTGGGGCCGGCCTTCGACGGGGGGCGGGCCTTCGACGGCGCCGCGGGGCTGACTCGCCGGTCGGCCCGGTGGTCGGCCCGGCGGCTGTTTCGCGCCTGCCGACCGGTCCGTCCAGGCCGTTCGGCACATCCGGCGGCGGTCGGATCGGGCCGGACCGGTGCCTCGAACGATCAAATGGGCCGATCGGCCGATGGCGACGCGCCTTGTCCGCGGGCAAGGATGTCGGTGCGGCGATCAGGGCGCGGGGTTCCCCTGAGCCGTCACGACCGAAGAATCCCGGGTGGGGGTTCGGCCTGTGATTCGCGTTGCCATGTCCGCCGAGGATCTGACTCGGGTCCGCATTGCCGACAGCGCCGACCAGGAGACGGAGGCGGCGCTGGCGCTGGAGGCCTGGCGCAGCGGCGGGGAGCGGTTCCGCCCCTGGCAGCGGGCCGTGCGCGGGCAGCTGGCGCGGCAGCCGGTGCTGGCCGAGCGGCTGCGGCGCCTCGCGGGGCCCGACGGCGGGTCCGGGGACGTCCTGCGGGTCTGGGGGAACGGGCGGATCGTGCCCTCCGGCCGTGGCGCCGAGTCGGCGGTGCGGCGGGCCGACGTCGCCGCGGCGGTCCGCGAGTTCCACCGGGTGGTCGTGCGGCCCTGCTGGGCGGAGGCCCGGGCACGGCTGGAGGCGGAGCGGGACGTCCGTCGGCAGATCGCCGGCCGCGGCGGGGTGGAGGCGCTGCTCGGCACGCTGCACCCGCGGATCCGCTGGTCGACCCCGGTGCTGGAGCTCCCCTCCGACCACGACGTCGAACTCACCCCCGGCGGGCGGGGGTTGCGGCTGGTGCCGTCGCTCTTCGTGCAGGGCGCCGGGGTGCTGCTCCGGCCCCGGTGCGGGGATCCGGAGGAGGCCCCGACGCTGCTCTTCGCGATGCGGCCCGACCGGCTGGCGCTGCCCGTGCCGGTGGGCGCCCCGGTGGCGGAGCCCGCGAGCCCCGGCAGCTGGGTGCCCCCGGCCGCCCTGGTCGCCCTGTTCGGCCCGGGCAAGGCCGCGCTGCTGCACGCCGCGCTGGACGGCTGCACCACCGCGGAGCTGGCGGGCCGGCTCGGCGTGGCCGCTCCGGAGGTCGGCCGGCACGCCGCCGTGCTGAGGGCGGCCGGGCTGATCGACACCCGGCCCTGCGGCGCGGGCGTGCTGCACACCGCCACGGCCCTGGGGCGGGCGCTGCTGTGCGGCGGGGTCCCGTCGGGCGGGGAGGGCCGGATCAGCCGCGCCCGGCCAGGCCCGATTCCCAGGCCCAGGCGGCGATGCCGACCCGGTTGCGAGCCCTCAACTTGCGCTGGAGATTGCCCAGATGGGACTTGACGGTGCTCGGTGAGATGAACAGCTCGGCGCCGATGTCGGCGTTGGTCAGCCCCTCGGCGACCAGGACGGCGACTTCCTTCTCGCGGCTGGTCAGCGGCTCGGCGAGGGCGCGGTCCGCCCGGCCCCGGCCGGTGAAGTGGTGCAGCAGACGGGTGGTGATCCGCGGGCTGATCAACGAGTCGCCGACGACCGCGGACCGCACGGCCTCGGTCAGCAGCGTCGGCCCCGCCTGCTTGAGCAGGAAGCCGCTGGCCCCGTTGCGCAGCGCGGCGTGCACGTACTCGTCGAGGTCGAAGGTGGTCACCACCACGACCTTCACCTCCGGCGCCGTCTCGGCCAGCCGGCGGGTGACCTCCAGCCCGTCCAGCTCCGGCATCCGGATGTCGACCAGCAGCACGTCGGGCTGCAGCGCCCGGACGGTCTCCAGCGCGGCCAGCCCGTTCGCGGCCTCCGCCACGACCTCCATGTCGGGCTGCGCCGACAGGATGTGGCGAAACCCCTGGCGGACGCCTGCCTGGTCGTCGGCGATCACGACACGCGTCTTCATGGCGTCATGATCGCACGCACCCGCGCAGGCCCCCGGCCCGAGCCCGGAACTCCCCCGGAACGGTTCCGGTCGGAACAGCCCGCCGCCGCTCCCGAAAGTTCCGGTAGGAACCACAATTCACCCCGCCCCACCGTCCACCGGCCTCCGGCCGCGACACCGCGGTCGGCGCCCCGCCCGTACGCCGACCGGCCGCCTCCGGCGTGGAGCGGCACTCCCGGTTCGGCCCCGGGAGCTGGGCCGGACGGTCCGGATCGTGCGACGATGCCGCTATGAACCGCTTGGCCCGCGCCACGTCCCCCTACCTCCAGCAGCATGCCGACAACCCGGTGGACTGGTGGGAGTGGAGCCCCGAGGCGTTCGAGGAGGCGCGGCGGCGGGGGGTGCCGGTGCTGCTGAGCGTCGGGTATGCGGCGTGCCACTGGTGTCATGTGATGGCGCACGAGAGCTTCGAGGACGCCGGGCTCGCCGAGTACGTCAACGAGCGGTTCGTCGCGGTGAAGGTGGACCGGGAGGAGCGGCCGGACGTCGACGCGGTGTACATGGAGGCGGTGCAGGCCGCGACGGGGCAGGGCGGGTGGCCGATGACGGTGTTCCTCACCCCCGACAAGGAGCCGTTCTACTTCGGCACCTACTTCCCGCCCCAGCCCAGGCACGGGATGCCGTCCTTCCGGCAGGTGCTGGAGGGCGTGGACGCCGCCTGGCGGGAGCGGCGGCAGGAGGTCGGGGAGGTCGCCGGGCGGATCCGGGCCGAGCTGGCCGAGCGGGCCGCCGTGTACTCGGCCGGCGCCCACAACCCGCCCGGCGAGGCCGACCTGCACCAGGCGCTGGTGACGCTCAGCCGGGACTTCGACCAGAGCCGCGGCGGCTTCGGTGGCGCGCCCAAGTTCCCGCCGGCCATGGTGCTGGAGTTCCTGCTGCGCCACCACGCCCGGACCGGCTCGGAGGCGGCCCTGGAGATGGCCGTCCGCACCGGTGAGGCGATGGCCCGCGGCGGCATCCACGACCAGCTCGCCGGCGGCTTCGCCCGGTACGCGGTGGACGCCGGCTGGGTGGTGCCGCACTTCGAGAAGATGCTGTACGACAACGCCCTGCTGCTGCGCGTCTACCTGCACCTGTGGCGCTCCACCGGCTCGGAGCTGGCCCGCCGGGTCGCGCTGTCCACCGCCGACTTCCTGCTGCGCGACCTCCGCACGCCCGAGGGCGCGTTCGCGTCCGCGCTGGACGCCGACAGCCTGGACGAGGAGACCGGGCAGACGGCCGAGGGCGCCTACTACGTGTGGGAGCCGGGCCAGCTGGTCGACCTGCTCGGCCCCGCCGACGCGGCCACCGCCGCCCGGCTGTTCACCGTCACCGCCGAGGGCACCTTCGAGCACGGCACCTCGGTGCTCCAACTCCTCGCCGATCCGGAGGACTTCGCCGAGTACGAGGCGATCCGGGCGCGGATGGCCGAGGCCCGCACGGCCCGCCCCGCCCCGGCCCGGGACGACAAGGTGGTCGCCGCCTGGAACGGTCTGGCCATCGCCGCGCTCGCCGAGACCGGCGCGCTGCTGGACCGCCCCGACCTGGTCGAGGCCGCCGAACGCGCCGCCGACCTGCTGCTCGCCGTCCACCTCACCCCCGACGGCCGGCTGCTGCGCACCTCCCGGGACGGCCGGCCCGGGGCCAACGCCGGCGTGCTGGAGGACTACGCGGACACCGCCGAGGGCTTCCTCGCGCTGTTCGCCGTCACCGGCGAGGCCTCCTGGCTCCAGCTGGCGGGCGGCCTGCTCGACACCGTGCTCAAGCACTTCACCGACGAGGCCTCCGGCGCGCTCTACGACACCGCGGACGACGCCGAGGAGCTGATCCGCCGCCCGCAGGACCCGACCGACAACGCCACCCCGTCCGGCTGGACGGCCGCTGCCGGCGCCCTGCTCGGCTACGCCGCGTACACCGGCTCCGACCGGCACCGCACGGCCGCCGAGCGCGCCCTCGGCGTGGTCGGCGCGCTCGCCGGCCGGGCGCCGCGGTTCATCGGCTGGGGGCTCGCCGTCGCCGAGGCGCTGCTCGACGGGCCGCGCGAGATCGCCGTCGTCGGCCCGGACGGCGACCCGGCCACCGCGGCGCTGCGACGGGCCGCGCTGCTCGGGACGGCGCCGGGAGCGGTGGTCGCGGTCGGCGCGCCCAGGCAGCCCGGGGAGCCGGAGGCGGCCGGGGAGCCCGAGGTGCCGCTGCTGGCCGACCGGCCGCTGGTCGGCGGGGCGCCCGCGGCGTACGTCTGCCGGCACTTCGCCTGCGACGCCCCGACCACCGACCCGGCGGTACTGGCGGAGAAGCTGGGCGTGACCGTCGAGTAGCGGGTGCACCGCCCGCCCGGCGGGGCGGAAAAGCGTTGGCGAGCCTCCCGGGGCCGGGCCACCATGGGCCATGGCCTGGACCTTCAGCACCTCCCTCGACGAGTTCCGCGACCAGGCGGGGGCCTTCCTGGCCGCCCGCCCCGCCGAGAACACCGTCCTGCTCACCATCGCGCACCGGCTGGCCCGTTCCGGCCTGACGGTGTTCGGCGAGCCGCCGGTCTTCGGCTGGTGGCGGGCCGGGGACGGCGCTGCGGTCGCGGGGGCGTTCCTCCGGACGCCGCCGTTCGTCCCCCGGCTCTCCGCCATGCCGCCGGTCGCGGCCGCCGGGCTGGCGACCGCCCTGGCCGCCGCCGGGAGCGCCTTCACCACGGTGACCGGGGTCGGCGGCGGTGCCGAGGCGGTCCGCGCCTTCGCCGCCGCCTGGACGGCGGCCACCGGCGCCGAACAGTCCGTCCGCCGCGACGAACGGCTCTACCGGCTCGGCGAGTTGACGGCCCCGCCGCGCCCGCCCGCAGGCCGCCACCGACTCGCCGAACCGGCCGACCGCGACCTGGCGGTCCGCTGGTACGGGGAGTTCCTGGCCGAGGCCGGGGTGGAACTCCCCGATGTCCCGCGCGCGGTGGACGAGCGGACGGCCGTCGGCGGGCTGCACCTGTGGGAGGACGGCGAGGGCCGGCCGGTCGCCCTGGCCGGCAGCAGCCCGATCCTGGCCGGCATGGCCCGCATCGGCCCGGTCTACACCCCCGCCGCAAGCCGCGGCCGCGGTTACGGCACCGCCGTCACCGCCGCCGCCTCGGCCCACCTCCTCGCCCGCGGCGCCACCGAGGTCCTGCTCTACACCGACCTCGCCAACCCCACCAGCAACTCCATCTACCAGCAGATCGGCTACCTGCCGGTGGAGGACTCGCTGATCATGGACTTCCACCGGCCGCGGTAGGGGCGGAGGGGTGCGGTGGTGGTGGGAGGGCAAGCCGCTCCGTTCGTCGAGGCGTCCCTGAGCACCCCCCCCGCGCCCCCGCACCCCCTCACCCCCGCACCCCCCTCACTCCCAGTCCCACCGGATCCCCAGCAGGCACGGCCGCAGCGCCGTCGCCACCAGGTGGACGCAGTGGTGCCCGTCGAGGGTGAGCTCCTCGGTCTCGTACGGGGCGGCGCCGGGGGAGTGGAGGGCGAAGCGGTGGCAGCGGACGGGAAGGGCGGCGGGGTGGAAGGTGACCTGGAGGACGTACTGGCCGGCGCCGGAGTTGAAGCCGCGGACGTACTCGCAGCTGGGGTCGGGGGAGGGCGCGTCGTCGAAGCCGTAGCCGAGCAGGTGGGTGTCCCCGGCGCGCAGGCGGCGGTCGAGGAGGAGTTCGGCGGCCAGCAGGTGGTGGGCCTGATCGCGGCGGACACGGCCGGGGCGGCAGTTCTCCTCGGCGCGGACGCCCACGCGGGTGATGTCGCTGCCCGGGTCGCCCTGGTAGAGGGCGAGGTAGCGGTCGATGCCGTCGCGGTGGGCGCGCAGGGCGTGCTGGGAGTCGCGGCGGATGAGCTGGCGGTCGGGGCCGACCCGGATGCGTTCGATGTGGGTGATGGTGTGCAGCCCGGTGTCGCGCGGGCCGGCGAGGGTGGCCAGCAGGCCGTCGACGGCGACGGCCGGGGAGATGAGGTCGCGGTAGGGGCGGACGGGCGGGCCGGCGGGGGCGGGGCCGGCCGCACGGCGGGGGCCGAGCAGCCGGGTGAGGGAGTGCTCGGGCAGGTCGAGGACCTCCTCCAGGGCGGCGACGGCGCGCAGTGACTCGGCGCGTTCGGGGCGGCGGCGCCCCTGCTGCCAGTAGCTGAGGCTGGTGAGGCCGACGGTGACGCCGCGCAGCGCGAGGTGGCGGCGGATGCGGTGCAGGGCGAGGCCCCGGGCGGAGATCGCGGTGCGCAGGGCGAGGTGGAAGGGGCCGGTGCGCAGGGCGGCGGCGAGGTCGGCTGGGTCGCTCTTGTGGATGGCGGCCTCCTGGGGGCGGGCGGACCGGCGCGGGGCGGCTCCGGGCGGACCGGGGTGTGACCGTGAATATTCACATCGGTGCGGTGGTTTGTCACCGGTCCTGGCCTGCTGCGCGGGGGTTCCCCGGGCGCCGTTCACAGCCGCGTCCGCGCGTTCACACCCCGGCGCGGGCCTCTCCGGGAGCTGTTGACCTGTCCCTGACGAGGCGCGATGCTCGGGGCCCGCGATCCGGACCGCGCCCCCCACAGCACTTCGCTCCACTCGCGCAAGGAGGCACCACCGCCATGCCAGTTCCACGGATACGGCTGCGCCGCGCGGTCTCGCTGCTCGCCCTCGGCGTGCTGGGCCCGGCGCTCACCGCCGCGGTCGCCGCGCCCGCGGTCGCCGCCCCGGCCGGGCAGCCGGCCCGGTACCAGGCCCAGGGCGAGCCCCGCGCCTACGAACCCCGGGTCCAGGACCAGCCCCAGTCGCAGCCGCAGGCCCAGGACCGGGCCGCGCACCAGGTCCGCCAGGCCGCCGCGCCCGGCAGCACGGCCGACCTGGCCGGCTCGTACAAGAAGCTCAACATCACCATGCAGCAGCAACAGCAGACCAACTGGTGCTGGGCGGCGAGCGGGAACACCATCGCCACCTGGTTCGGCTACAACTACAGCCAGAACCAGTTCTGCAACGCCGCGTTCGGCCGCTCCGCCAACTCCAGCTGCCCCAACAGCCAGGCCACGCTGGGCGACGTGCAGAACGGGCTGAGCCGGATCGGCATCAGCCCGGGCTCGTACGTCAACGGGTACCTGAACTACGGCACCGTGCAGTCCGAGGTGAACGCCGACCGCCCGATCGAGACGCGCATCCAGTGGAGTTCCGGCGGCGGCCACATGCACGTCCTCTACGGCTACGACACCGGCAGCAACTGGGTCTACTGGGGCGACCCGTGGCCCTCCAACTACCGCTACAACTGGGCGGACTACGGGTACTACGTGAACAACGGCACGTTCTCCTGGACCCACTCCCTGTACCGGATCGGCGCGTGAGGGCGACCATGACCGAGACCACGGGCCGCCGTCGGGCCGCCACCACCACCGCCACCGTCCTGTTCGCCGCCGGCCTCGCGCTGGCGCTCGCCCCGGCCGCGCACGCGGACTCCCCGTCCGCTCCGGCGCCGGTGCCCGCCGCCGAGCTGGCGGGGGCCCGCGGGGCGGTCCAGGACCCGGCCGTCCTCGACAGGGTCGGCCACTTCTTCGCCCGCAAGGGCGTCCCGCCGACGCAGCAGCTGACCATCGGCGCCGCCGAGGAGGCCAGGGCGGCGAGCGCGGCCGCGCCGCGGCTGGTCGGCGACACCGTCCCGGTGTACCTCCTCGACCCGGGCTTCGTGGCCGGCACCCCCGGGGCACCGGTGGCGACGGCGCAGTTCACCGCCAGCAAGGTGGTCGCGGCGGACGGGCAGAGCGCCTCGGTCTGGACCGTCCGGCAGGACGGCGGCTGGCGGGTGGTCAACATCGCCTCGGGCGGTGACGAGAGCGACTACGCGGCGAAGGCGGCGGGCAGCGGCGGCGGTACCGCGTTCCGCGAGCCGCAGGTCAACGCCTGGTACGTGGTGCGCGACGGCCGGGTGCTGCCGCTGGACGACGAGGCCCGGCGCTCGGTGGGCGCGGGCGGGGTGACGCTGGCCGCGTACCAGCAGCTGGTGCACCAGCGGTACGGCGACAAGCTGCCCGGTTCGGCGTACGACCGGGCGGGCGAGGGCGGCGGCTACGAGGTGGACGCCGCGCACCAGTCCGGGGCGGCGACGCAGTCCGGCCCGGCCTCGCAGTCCGGCCCGGCGTCGCAGTCCGTGGCCGCGCCGGACCGCGCGGCGGCGCCGGAGCTCGCGGCCGAGGCGCGGCCCGGGGGCGGCGGCTCGGTGCTGCCGGCCGTGACGGCGGTCGCCGCCCTGGGCGCCACCGCCCTGGTGGGCGCGGGCGCCGCGGTGCGGCGCAGGGCGGCCGTCCGCCGGGGCTGACGGCGGGCGGGGCCGAGAGGGGCCACGCAGGTGCCCGGCCGGGGTTTCCCGGCCGGGCACCTCGTTTTGGCTACGCTCCGTGATGTGTCCTGGAAGTGCTGCTTCCGCACAAGGAATTGACGCAACGTTGATCTGGCGTTCGCCGCCCTGAGGCGGTAGGCCATGACTGTCGGTAGATACGATGTGGCAATCGGTCAGTGCTGGCCGACGCGTGCCGAGAGCGGAGAAGAGGTGGGGCGGCGGGAGCCGACCACGAGCCCGGCACCGGGAAAGGGGACCGAAGTGGCCGACGCGGACGACAGGCAGATGGGCGCCCAGGTGTGGGGCGCGGCGGTGGTGGTGGGCTCGGCGCTGGCCGTGGTCGCGGCCTATCTGATCAACGGCGCCCTGCTGGTCCTGGGGGTCGCCGGGGCCGAGACCCTGCTGCTCATGGTCTACGTCGCCCGCCGCTGGCGCGCGCTGCACGGCGGGCCGGCCGCGGTCCGGCACCGTCCGCGCCGCGGCATTCCGGACGCGGCACACTGCGAGCGCTGCCGCCGGGCCCGCGAGGCGCTGGACGCCCGGCAGGCCCGGGCCGGCGGGGCGCGGTGGGGCGAGGCCGGGGCGAGGTGGCCCGGTTTCGAGCGGCGCCGGCCCGGTGTCGGCGCGCTCCCGGCCCCGGCTCCCGGCTCGTCGGGCGGGTCGTACCGGCCGTCGTCCGCGCCCCACCACCCCGGGCACGGCGACCAGCAACCCGGGCACGGCGAGCAGCACCACGCCCACGGGCTGCTGCAGGAACCCGGCCCGCAGCCGGAGTCCGGCGGGGGCGACCACCCGGCCTACCCGCGCCGCCCGCAGCTCCGGGCCCCGTACGAGCGGCCCTGGACGGCGGAGCGGGCGGCCGCCCGGCCCGTGGACCGTTCGACCGCCCGCCGGGGTGCGCCGGGCTCAGCCGGCCGTGCTGTACGCCACCAGTGAGACGCCGACGTACTGGACGATGAACGCCCCGAGGGTGAGGGCGTGGAACACCTCGTGGAACCCGAACCAGCGCGGTGAGGGGTTGGGCCGCTTGAGCCCGTACACCACGCCGCCGATGCTGTAGAGCACCCCGCCGACGATCATCAGGACCAGGACGGCGACCCCGCCGGTGCGCAGGAAGTCCGGCAGGAAGAAGGCGGCGGCCCAGCCCAGCGCGATGTACACCGGTGTGTACAGCCAGCGCGGCGCGCCGACCCAGAACACCCGGAACGCGATCCCGGCCAGCGCGCCGCCCCAGACCGCCCAGAGCAGCACCTGCTGGGCGGCGCCCTTGAGCAGCAGCATGGTGAACGGCGTGTAGGTGCCCGCGATGATCAGGAAGATGTTCGCGTGGTCCAGCCGGCGCAGCACGGCGTCCCCGCGCGGGCCCCAGTCGAAGCGGTGGTACACCGCGCTGACCCCGAACAGCAGCCACGCGCTGACCGAGTAGACCGCACACGCGATCTTGGCGGGCGTGGAGTCGGCCAGGCAGATCAGCACGATGCCGGCGGCCACCGTGGCGGGGAACATCCCGGCGTGCAGCCAGCCGCGCCACTTCGGCTTGTTCTCCGTGAGTGCACTCTCCGCGAGCGCAGCAGCAGTCATGCGCAGCATGCTACCCGCTACCTACGGCTCCGTAGGTTACTGCCGCGTAGGAAGTGGTGATCGTCACTGTTGGACGTTTTGGAGTATTTGGAGTGTGGCCCCGCACACTCCGTCATGGACTCGCCCGGCGAGTTACTCGCCAGTAATCATACTGGCTGGAGTAAAGGCTGCGTCAATTTCGACGCTTCGCCGCGTTCGGGCCTTGAGTGCGGAGCTACGCTGCAAGAACCCTCAGACCCCCGCGACGCCGTCTCCTCGCCGAGATGGCGTGAAACGGAGCGATCGTGTCGTACGAGATCTCTGCTCTCAGCGCATCCGCGCCCACCCGCCACAAGCAGCTGCTCGCTTGGGTGAGCGAGATCGCCGAGCTCACCCAGCCGGACCGTATCGAGTGGTGCGACGGTTCCGACGAGGAGTACCAGCGTCTCGCGGACCTGCTGGTGGCTCAGGGCACCTTCAAGAAGCTCAACGAGGAGAAGCGCCCCAACTCCTACTACGCCGCCTCGGACCCGTCCGACGTGGCGCGGGTGGAGGACCGCACCTTCATCTGCTCCGAGCAGGAGAAGGACGCCGGACCGACCAACCACTGGAAGGCCCCCGCCGAGATGCGGGCCGTCTTCCAGGGCGAGCAGGGGCTGTTCCGCGGCGCGATGAAGGGCCGCACGATGTACGTCGTGCCCTTCTCGATGGGCCCGGTCGGCTCCCCGCTGGCCGCGTACGGCGTCGAGATCACCGACTCCGCCTACGTCGCCGTCTCCATGCGCGTGATGACCCGCATGGGCCAGGCCGTGCTGGACCAGCTCGGCGAGGACGGTGACTTCGTCCGGGCCGTGCACACCGTCGGCGCCCCGCTGGCCGAGGGCCAGGCGGACGTGCCGTGGCCGTGCAACAGCACCAAGTACATCTCGCACTTCCCGGAGACCAGGGAGATCTGGTCCTACGGCTCGGGCTACGGCGGCAACGCCCTGCTCGGCAAGAAGTGCTACGCGCTGCGCATCGCCTCGACCATGGCCCGCGACGAGGGCTGGCTGGCCGAGCACATGCTCATCCTGAAGCTCACCCCGCCGAACGGCGAGTCCAAGTACGTCGCCGCCGCCTTCCCCTCGGCCTGCGGCAAGACCAACCTGGCCATGCTCCAGCCGACCGTCCCGGGCTGGAAGGTCGAGACGATCGGCGACGACATCGCCTGGATGCGCTTCGGCGCCGACGGCCGCCTCCACGCGATCAACCCCGAGGCCGGCTTCTTCGGCGTCGCCCCCGGCACCGGCGTGGACACCAACGCCAACGCCATCGACACCCTCTGGGGCAACACCGTCTTCACCAACGTCGCCCTCACCGACGACGGCGACGTGTGGTGGGAGGGCCTCACCGAGGAGCCCCCGGCGCACCTCGTCGACTGGCGCGGCAACGACTGGACCCCCGAGTCGGGCACCCCGGCCGCGCACCCGAACGCCCGCTTCGCCGTCCCGGCCGCGCAGTGCCCGACCATCGCCCCGGAGTGGGAGGACCCGGCGGGCGTGCCGATCTCGGCGATCCTGTTCGGTGGCCGCCGTGCCACCGCCGTCCCGCTGGTGACCGAGTCCTTCGACTGGCAGCACGGCGTCTTCCTGGGTGCCAACATCGCCTCCGAGAAGACCGCCGCCGCCGAGGGCACCGTCGGCGAGCTGCGCCGCGACCCGTTCGCGATGCTGCCGTTCTGCGGCTACAACATGGGCGACTACTTCGCCCACTGGCTGAAGGTCGGGGCCCAGGCGGACGCCGCCAAGCTGCCGAAGATCTACTACGTCAACTGGTTCCGCAAGGACGCCGAGGGCAAGTTCGTCTGGCCCGGCTACGGCGAGAACAGCCGTGTGCTCAAGTGGGTCGTCGAGCGCCTGGAGGGGACCGGCGAGGGCGTCGAGACCCCGATCGGCGTGCTGCCGACCGTCGAGGGCTTCGACCTCGACGGCCTGGACCTGTCCAAGGAGGACCTCGACCTGCTCTTCACCGTGGACGCCGACATCTGGCGCCAGGAGGCCGCGCTCGTGCCGGCCCACCTGGAGACCTTCGGCGACCACACCCCGAAGGAGCTGTGGGACGAGTACCGGAACCTCGTCGCGCGCCTCGGCTGAGCCTGAGCCTCAACCGGGACAGAGGCGGGCGCGCGGCACGAACCGCGCGCCCCGCCGAGCGACAGGACGGCCGGAGTTCCGCCGGGCGATCTTCCCCCGACCAAGGAGATCGCCCGGGGCGGGGCTCCGGCCGTAGTGTTCTCCCGAGCGTCCCGGCTACGGCTGGACGTAACCGCCGAGGAAGTCGCCGATCCGGGTCACCGCGTCGGTGATCTCCTCCGCCCGGGGCAGCGTGACCAGCCGGAAGTGGTCCGGCTCGGGCCAGTTGAAGCCGGTGCCCTGGACCAGCAGGATGCGCTGCGAGCGCAGCAGGTCGAGCACCATCCGGGCGTCGTCCCTGATCTTGTGGACCTTGGGGTCGAGCCGGGGGAAGGCGTACAGCGCGCCCTTGGGCTTGACGCAGCTGACCCCCGGGATCCGGTTGAGCAGCTCGTGGGCCGCGTCGCGCGAGGCGTGCAGCCGCCCGCCGGGCAGCACCAGGTCGCGGATCGACTGCCGCCCGCCGAGCGCGGCGGCCACCGCGTGCTGCGCGGGCATGTTGGCGCACAGCCGCATCGAGGCGAGCACCGTCAGGCCCTCGATGTAGCTGCGGGCCCGCTGCCGGTCGCCGGACAGCACCATCCAGCCGGAGCGGAAGCCCGCGACCCGGTACGCCTTGGACAGTCCGTTGAAGGTGACGCAGAAGAGGTCCGGGGCCAGGGTGGCCAGCGGGACGTGCTCGACGCCGTCGTAGAGGATCTTGTCGTAGATCTCGTCCGCGTAGACCACCAGGTCGTGCCGGCGGGCGATCTCCGTGATGCCCTCCAGCACCTCGCGGGGGTAGACCGCGCCGGTGGGGTTGTTCGGGTTGATCACCACGATGGCCCTGGTCCGGTCGGTGACCTTGGCCTCGATGTCGGCGAGGTCCGGGTACCACTCGGACTGCTCGTCGCAGCGGTAGTGCACGGCGGTGCCGCCGGCCAGCGAGACCGAGGCGGTCCACAGCGGGTAGTCCGGGGCCGGGACGAGCACCTCGTCGCCGTCGTCCAGCAGCGCGGTCATGGCCAGCTGGATCAGTTCGGAGACGCCGTTGCCGAGGAAGACGTCGTCGACGGAGAGGCCGTGCAGCCCGCGGTCCTCGTAGTGCATCACCACCGCGCGGCGGGCGGCGAGCAACCCCTTGGAGTCGCCGTAGCCGTGCGCGGTGGCGAGGTTGCGCAGGACGTCCTGGAGGATCTCCGGAGGCGCCTCGAATCCGAAGGCGGCCGGGTTGCCGGTGTTGAGCTTGAGGATGCGGTGGCCCTGTTCCTCCAGCCGCATCGCCTCGTCGAGGACCGGGCCGCGGATGTCGTAGCAGACATGGGCGAGCTTGCTGGACTGGATGACCTGCATGTCCGCCTACTTTAGGGGTACGGAGGGGGCGTGCGGCGGGTCTCCGCGGGGGTGCTTCCGAGGCCCCGGAGCGTCCCCTTGGATCGGCAGGCGGGGGTAGCGGGCGGCCTTCCGAACCGGCGGTCGGGTGTCCGGAATGCTCCCGTATGCGAGGAGCGTCGTCGCGCTGCCGGATGGAACGAGACGGACGGCACACGCCCGGCGCGGGAGGATGGAGCCGGTCGCGTCGGGGGCGCGTCGGTCGCGTCGGTCGAGGAGGGGGTGCGCCGGTGGTGGCGGTCGTGGTCGCGGCGGTGCTGGTCGGTCTTCTGGCGGCTCCGCCGCTGCGCGGGCGGATCGCCCGGTTCGCGGTGCCGGAGGGCGAGCCCTGGTGCGTCGGCTGTCCGTCCTGCGGGCGGGCGGTGGGGCTGCTGCCGCCGACCGGGCGCTGCCCGGGCTGCCGGGAGCGGCTGGGCGCCGGCCCCTGGACGGTGGAGGCGGTCGCGGTGGCGGCCGCCGTCGCGGTGGCGTACGCGGCGGGCCGCCCGGTGGTGGTGACGGCGGCGCTGGCCTGGGCGGCGGCGCTCGGCGTGGTGCTCGGCTTCGTCGACGCGCGGGTGCGCCGGCTGCCGTACCCGCTGACCGTGCCGCTGCTCGGCGGGGTGGCCGGGCTGCTGCTGGTGGCGGGGCTGGTCGAGCGGGACGCGGGGGCGCTGCTGCGCTGCCTGCTCGCCGCGCTCGTGGTCGGGGGTGCGCTCGAACTGGCGGTCTGGCTCGGGGCGTTGGGCCCGGGGGACTCCCCGCTCGGACTGGCCCTGGGCGGGCTGCTCGGCTGGTTCGGCTGGTCGGTGGCGCTCGGCGGGCTGTTCGCGGCGATGGTGCTCGCCGGGCTGTGGGGCACCCTGCGGGCCGGCGCGGCGCTGGTCCGGCGCCGCCCGGTGCGCGGACTCGACCTGCCGGTCGGCCCGTTCCTGCTGCTGGGCGCGCTCACCGCGGTCCTGGCGCGCTGAGCCCCCGCAGGAAGCCCGAGCCCCCACAGGAAGTCCGAGCGCCCGCGAGAAGCCCGGGCCCCACAAGAAGCCCGGGCCCCGCGAGAAGCCCGGGCCCCTGCAAGTCCTGTAAGAGGGGACGGCAGACGGAAGGGCCCGTCGCACCGGACGGTGCGACGGGCCCCGCCGCCGACGCGCAGGCCCCACCCTCAAGGAGCGGCGCGCCGGGGGAGTTGGGCTTCTGGCGGATGCGGCCTCAGCCGTCCGCGGCTACGGCATCCGGTGGACGAACGGGCCGACCGTGTTGGAGAACGCGTTGCCGTTGTTGGCGTCCCAGTTGGTCGACCAGGTCATCGCGCCGCGGATGGTCGGCCACTTGGCCGGCGGCACGAAGCTGCCGCAGTTGTTCCCGGTGGCCAGGCAGTCCAGCGCGTTGTTCACCACCGTCGGCGAGACGTAGCCGCCGCCGGCCGCCCTGGTGGAGGCCGGGACGCCGATGCCCACCTGGTCGGGCCGCAGGCCGCCCTGGATCTGGGTGCAGACCTGCGAGGTGATGAAGTCGATGGTGCCCTGGGTGTAGACCTTGCCGTCGCAGCCGTTCATGCCACCCGAGTTGTAGAACTGGGTGTTGACGACGGTGAGGATGTCCTTGGTCTTCAGCGCCAGCTGGAAGTAGGCGCCGGAGGTGTTGTACATCCCGATGGTCTCGGGGGCCATGGTGAGGACGAAGCCCGGGCCGACCTTGGCCTGGAGGGCGTGCAGCGCGTCGCCGAGCGGACCGGCCTGGACGCCGTTCTCCAGGTCGACGTCGATGCCGTCGAAGCCGTAGTCCTTGATGATCGCGTAGGCGCTGTTGACGAAGTTGGCGCCGGCGGTGGCGTCCCCGACGGTGATCGCGCCGTTCTGGCCGCCGATGGAGAGGACGACCTTCTTGCCGGCCGCCTGCTTGGCCTTGAGGTCGGCGCGGAACTGGGCGTCGGTGTAGCCGCCGAGCGCCTTGGACAGGCCCGGGTCCAGGGTGAAGCTGATCGCGCCGGTCTTGGTCGGCACGGCGTCGGCGAAGGACACCGCGATGATGTCGTACGCGCTCTGGACGTCGCCCAGCCGCTGCACGGTCGAGTTGTTGTCGAAGTTCTGCCAGTAGCCGGTGACGGCGTGGGCGGGCAGGCCGGTGGCCGGCGGGTTGGTGCTGGTCGGCGTGGCGGTGGGGGTCGGGGTGGGGGTCGCGGTCGCCGTCGGCGTCCGGGTGGGCGTCGCGGTGGCGGTGGGCGTCGCGGTGGCCGTGGGGGAGGCGGTGGCGGTCGGCGTCTGAGTGGGCGTCGCGGTCGGCGACGGGGTGCCGGTGCCGCCGGGGCCCACCAGCGCGACGTCGTCGGCGAGGTAGGCGCTCTGGCCGTACCAGCCGTGCAGGTAGACGGTGACGCTGGTGGCGTTCGCCCCGGTGGTGAAGGTGGTGGACAGCTGGTTCCAGCCGTTCTGGTTCGACCAGGCGGACGGGTCGGTGCCGCCGGTGCCGCGCGCACCGAGGTAGACGTACGGGCCCTGGACCCACGCGCTCAGCGTGTAGCTGGTGTTGGGCAGCACGCTGACGGTCTGGGTGCACTCGGCGGTGTCGCCGGCGCTCGGGGTGGCCTGGAGCGCGCCGGTGCCGGAGTGGACCGGGGAGGACACCGTGGTCGCGGCGCCGGCGCAGACCCAGCCTCCGAGCCCGCCGTCGAAGCCGCCGTTGGTGACCAGGTTGCCGACCGCCGCGCTGGCGCCGCCGGCGAAGAGGGCGAGGCCGCCGCCGGCCAGGGCGAGGGCGGTGGCACCGGCCGCGACGGCCGGGAGGGGGCTGCGCCGGCGCTTGTGCGCGGGCTGGTTCAGCGTACGGGCCATGGGGGTGACGCTCCTGGGGGAGGAGCGGCCGCCGCGGTGGGGGGCGCGGCGGCCGCGTGTGGGGGAGGGGAGGTCCGGGTGAGCCTGCGGGGCGGAGCGGGTGGATCGTTCCGTCCCGGATCAAAAGCTGGACTAGACCATTGCTGGTCGTCAAGCATCGGACGGACGGCTTACGGTTCCGTTAAGGATTCGGAGACCGTTCCGTGTCCGCGCCCCGGGGGCCGTGCGGCGGCCCCGCCACCCGTCCGCAGGGCCCCCGACACGCCCGTCGGGACGGACTTCGTACAGGACCGTGACCAGACCGCTACCTGGGGCTTTACCGTGCACCTCCGGGCCGGAGTAGGCTGCGCCGGGGCGGTGACGCACCAGTTGCAACGAGTACGGAGGGGCCGGGAAACATGGGTCTGCGCGATGTCGTCGAGAGGACGCCGGGACTGCGCACCCTGCTCGGCGGGATGTACGGGCTCTACGGCCGCCGGGTCGAGGTCCACCTGGAGAGCACCCCGCGCCACATCGGCGTGATCCTGGACGGCAACCGCCGCTGGGCCAAGGCGGCCGGCGGCTCCACCGCGTACGGCCACCAGCGCGGCGCCGACAAGATCAGCGAGTTCCTCGGCTGGTGCGACGAGACCCACGTCAAGGTCGTCACCCTGTGGATGCTCTCCACCGACAACCTGGACCGCCCGGCCGACGAGCTCGTCCCGCTGCTCGGCATCATCGAGGACGCCGTCACCGGCCTGGCCGCCGCCCGCCGCTGGCGGATCCACCCGGTGGGCGCGCTGGACCTGCTGCCGCAGCACACCGCCGACGTGCTCAAGCGGGCCGCCGAGCGGACCGCCGACATCGACGGGATAACGGTCAACGTCGCGGTCGGCTACGGCGGCCGCCACGAGATCGCCGACGCCGTCCGCTCGCTGCTCCAGGAGCAGGCCGGGCGCGGCACCTCGATCGAGGAGCTGGCCGAGGTCCTGACCGTCGAACACATCGCCGAGCACCTGTACACCCGCAACCAGCCCGACCCGGACCTGATCATCCGTACCTCGGGCGAGCAGCGGCTGTCCGGTTTCCTGCTCTGGCAGAGCGCGCACAGCGAGTTCTACTTCTGCGAGGCGTACTGGCCGGCCTTCCGCAAGGTCGACTTCCTGCGCGCGCTGCGCGCGTACGAGCAGCGCCACCGCCGCCTGGGGCTGTAACCCCGGGGCGCCCCGCCCGGAGCAGGCGGACGGGTGCGGCCGTCCGGGGGAAGTGACCGCCGTAGGCCTGGCGTACCCGGCGCCCGCGCGAGGCCAAACGTTCACCGGCAATGATCCGTCAGTTCGCCGGGGGCGCGAATGCACCGCTCCCCGCCTGGGAATACTCGAGTCAGTCCGGCCCCGAGGCCACCGGGGCAGCGGGGGCCGGCTTGCCGCGGGTGACGCAGGGTCATCCGCTCTGGAGGCCTAGTGGTCAGTTCCAAGAGCCGCCGGACACCAGACCGGCGCACGTACGTTCTCGACACCAGCGTGCTGCTGGCGGACCCGCTCGCCATGACCCGCTTCGAGGAGCACGAGGTCGTCCTCCCGGTGGTGGTCGTCACCGAGCTGGAGGCCAAGCGGCACCACCCGGAGCTGGGCTACTTCGCCCGTCAGGCGCTGCGGCTGCTGGACGACTACCGCATCCGGCACGGCCGGCTCGACGAGCCGATCCCGGTCGGCGAGCTCGGCGGCACCATCAGGGTCGAGCTCAACCACTCCGACGTGTCGATACTGCCGGCCGGCTACCGGGCCGGCGGCGGCGAGGCGGACACCCGGATCCTCGCGGTCGCCCGCAACCTCCAGGCCGAGGGCTACGACGTCACCGTCGTGTCCAAGGACCTGCCGCTGCGGATCAAGGCCAGTTCGGTGGGCCTGCTCGCCGAGGAGTACCGGGCCGAGCTGGCGATCACCTCGGGCTGGACGGGCATGACCGAGCTGCACGTCCCGGCCGACCAGGTGGACGCGCTCTTCTCGGGCGGCCACGAGGCCGGGGTGGACGTCGACGGGGCCGCCGAGCTGCCCGTCCACACCGGACTGGTGCTGACCTCGGAGCGCGGCCGCGCGCTCGGCCGGGTCACCGGCGACGGCCGGGTGCGGCTGGTGCGCGGCGAGCGCGAGGCGTTCGGGCTGCGCGGGCGCAGTGCCGAGCAGCGGGTGGCGCTGGACCTGCTGCTCGACCAGGAGATCGGGATCGTCTCGATGGGCGGCCGGGCCGGGACGGGCAAGTCGGCGCTGGCACTGTGCGCGGGGCTGGAGGCGGTGCTGGAGCGGAGGCAGCACCGCAAGGTGATGGTCTTCCGGCCGCTGTACGCGGTCGGCGGGCAGGAGCTGGGCTACCTGCCGGGCTCCGAGGCGGAGAAGATGGGCCCCTGGGCGCAGGCGGTCTTCGACACGCTGTCCGCCGTCACCACCCCGGACGTGATCGAGGAGGTCATCTCCCGCGGGATGCTGGAGGTGCTGCCGCTGACCCACATCCGGGGGCGCTCGCTGCACGACGCCTTCGTGATCGTGGACGAGGCGCAGTCGCTGGAGCGGAACGTCCTGCTGACGGTGCTGTCCCGGATCGGCCAGGGCTCGCGGGTGGTGCTCACCCACGACGTGGCGCAGCGGGACAACCTCCGGGTGGGCCGCTACGACGGGGTGGTGGCGGTGGTGGAGAAGCTGAAGGGCCATCCGCTCTTCGCCCACATCACGCTCACCCGCTCGGAGCGTTCGCCGATCGCGGCGCTGGTCACGGAGATGTTGGAGGACATCCACCCGTGATCCGCCCCCGAGGGGCATAGTCGGACAATACGGTCAACCCATGGCCAGGGGCCCGTTCCTGACGGAGCGGGCCCCGCCCGTTTTCCCGCGTCCCGCGCCTTCTGTCCCGGGAACTGTCGGACGGGGGATGTGACATGCGCCACGCGGGTGGGAATTGCGTCGACACTGCCCGGTGCGGCATGGTGAGGGTTCTGTCAGGCCCCGCGTACGGCGCGGCAGGGCTCCCGGCTCCGGGGGTCAGGCCCCGGAAGGTCCGCCAACTCCGGTCGGTGGACGCACAATTGAAGACCGTTGAGCCGTACGCCGCCCGAATTCCAACGACCGGTCGCCTCACCTCGGCCGGACGCCGGGCCAGCACCTCCCGTGACCAGAGCACCGTGCGGAGGTCCGTGCCAAGGGGCATGTTGCGCCCGTACGGTCACGCGTGGGCGATGCTGGAAGGAATCCATGTGACTCGGATCTCGGTCCGGGGAGTTGCTGTGGCCTCCGCCACCGCCGTCACCGCTGTCGGTGCCGTCGTCGGCATGGCCTCGGGCAGCGAGGGCAAGACCACGCAGACGGTCGACGTCGCCGGCGCGACCCTGCTTGCCGAAGTCCCCTCTGGCGCCCAGGCGCAGACCATCAGTGACAACATCGGCCAGCAGGCATCCGCCCAGCAGGCCTCCGCCGAAGCCGCCGCCAAGGCCGCCGCGGAGCAGAAGGCCGCCGAGGAGGCCGCGCGCCAGCAGGCCGCCGCGGATGCCCAGGCCAAGGCCGACGCCCAGGCCAAGGCCGACGCGGACAAGGCCGCCAAGGCCGCGGACGACAAGCGCAAGGCCGACGAGGCCGCCGCGAACCGCTCCAAGTCGCGGTCCGCGATGGCCGCGGTGGACGACAGCGCGCCGGCCGTCTCGGTCAGCCCCGGCTCGGTCCAGGACCTCGCCCGGCAGATCGTCGGCAACGACGCGCAGTTCCAGTGCTTCAGCCAGATCGTGAAGCGCGAGAGCGGCTGGGACTACACCGCGACCAACAAGAGCTCCGGCGCGTACGGCCTGGTGCAGGCGCTGCCCGGCACCAAGATGGCCTCGGCCGGTGCCGACTGGCGCACCAACCCGGCGACCCAGATCAAGTGGGGCCTCGGCTACATGAACTCCCGCTACGGCAGCCCCTGCGGCGCGTGGTCGTTCTGGCAGGCCCACAACTGGTACTGAGACGTGTCCGCACGGCCCCCGGTGCCCGTCCTCCCCGGACGGGCACCGGGGGCCGTGCGCGTTCCGGGCCCGGCGCCGCGCGCGGGCGGCGGGGGCGGGCCGCGCCGCCCGGGCTGCGCTGACCAGTGCGCCCCTCGGGCGGTGCGGCCCCGGTTGCGGACGCGGGGCGCGGGAAGGGGTCCTGGATGCCTCCCGCGCCGGCCGGTCCGCCGGCGGATGGCCGTGGGGCGACCTCGGCGGCTCGACTCCGGGGTCTCGCCCGACTCCTCCCCGGCTGCTCCTGTCCGAAACCGGATGGAAGGCGGTGTTTTGTCCGGTTCATCGGGATGGGAGGTCCGAGTCGAACGGACCGGCGGCCGGACCGGCCGGACCACCGCCCGGTAGCGTCATCCCTGACGGCCGCGGCAGGACCCGCGGCGTACCGCCGGCTCGGCGGGCTCGGCAGGGGAGTGGTGGTAGCGAGGATGGCGCGGGGCGGAAAGGCCTTCAAGGCCGTGGCCAAGGGCATGGCCGTGGTGGCGAGCGCGGCCGCCGTGATCGAACGGCGCCGGCGCGCCGCGATGGCGGCCGACCCGCACGAGCCGGTCTTCCCGGCGCCGGCCGACGGGCCGGTGCCGGCGCTGGTGGACGGGCACCCGGCGCTGGTGGACGGGCACCCGGCGGCCCTCGTCGAGGCGCCGGTCCCGCCGCCGCTGCCCAGGGCCGATCCGGTCCCGTCGGTCGAGGCGGCCCCGCCGGCCCCGGCGGCGGCCCCGGCGGCCGCCCCCGCGCCGGCCGGGTACGCCGGGCTCGGACGGGAGCACCACCCCGGCCGCCCGGCCACGCCCACCGAGGCGGTGCCGTGGGGCCTGCGGGTGGCCGCCGAGTCGACCTGGCGGCTGCTGCTGCTGGGCGCCGCGCTCTACGTCGTCTTCTACGTGGTCGACATGCTGCGGCTGGTCGCCTTCTCGGTGCTGGCCTCACTGCTGATCACCGCGCTGCTGGAGCCCTCGGTCTCCTGGCTGCGCCGGCGCGGGGTGCCGCGCTCGCTGGCGGCGGGCGGGGTGTTCCTCAGTGGTCTGGCCGGGATCGGACTGGTCGGCTGGTTCGTGGTCTGGCAGGTGTCGACCAACCTCTCGGACGTCACCACCCAGGTGAAGACCGGCGTCAACCAGCTGCGGGACTGGATGGTCACCGGCCCGCTGCACCTGACCCAGCAGCAGATCACCGACTTCGCCAACCAGATCACCAAGGCCATCACCACCAACACCGACCAGCTCACCTCGGCCTCGATCACCGGCGCGCAGATCGCCGTCGAGGTGCTGACCGCGCTGCTGATGACCTTCTTCACCACCTTCTTCTTCCTGTACGACGGCGCGAAGATCTGGAACTGGGCGCTGCGCGGCCTGCCCCGGCACTCCCGCTTCGCGATGGCCGGGGCGGGCCCGAAGGCCTGGGCGACGCTCACCGCGTACGTCCGGGGCACGGTCTGCGTGGCCTTCATCGACGCGCTCTGCATCGGCATCGGCGTCGACCTGCTGGGCGTGCCGCTGGCCCTGCCGCTGGCCGTGATCATCTTCCTGGGTGCCTTCGTCCCGCTGGTCGGCGCGCTGGTCACCGGCACCGTCGCGGTGCTGATCGCGCTGGTCACCCAGGGGCCGTGGACGGCGCTGATGGTGCTGGTGGTGCTGGTGGTGGTGATGCAGGTGGAGAGCCACATCCTGCAGCCGCTGATCCTCGGCCGGGCCGTCCGGGTCCATCCGCTCGGGGTGGTGCTCGGCGTCGCGGCCGGCGGCATCATCGGCGGCATCGGCGGCGCGGTGGTCGCCGTCCCGCTGATCGCCGTCACCAACACCGTGGTCTCCCACCTGCGCCGGCGCAACGAGGCCGGGCAGGCCGTCTTCACCGCGCTGGAGGCCGCCCGCGAGGCCGCCGAGCGGACGGCCGGGCGCACCGCGGCCGCCCGTCCGGCGCCGTCGGCCGCACCCGCCACCGACTGAACCGGGGCCGCCCGCCCGGGGCCGCCCGCCCGGGGAACGCCCGGCCGGGAAACGACGACGGGCCCCTCGCGGACAGCGTGTCCGGGAGGGGCCCGTCGGGGTGCCGGGGTGCGTCAGGCGGTGGCGCCGGCGAGGGCGGCCTCGGAGTCGAGGACGCCGGCCACGGCCTGGAGGACGGCGGCGATCTTCATCGAGGCCTGGACGACCTCGCGCTCGACGCCGGCCTTGCGCAGCACGGCCTCGTGCGAGTCGAGGCACTGGCCGCAGCCGTTGATGGCCGAGACCGCGAAGCACCAGAGCTCGAAGTCGACCTTCTCGACGCCGGGGGTGCCGATGATGTTCATCCGCAGACCGGCCCGCATCGTGCTGTACTCCTTGTCGGAGAGCAGGTGCAGCGTCCGGTAGTAGACGTTGTTCATCCCCATGATCGCGGCCGCGCCCTTGGCGGCGTCGTACGCCTCCGGGGAGAGGTTGGCCTTGGCCTCGGGCTCCAGCTCGCGCAGCAGGCCGGGGCTGCGGGTGGCCATCGCGCAGGACAGCACGGTGCCCCAGAGCTGCTGGGCGGGGAGGTCGGAGTTGCCGATGACCGAGCCCAGGTTGAGCTTGAGGTCCTTGGCGTAGTCCGGGAGGGCGGCCTTCAGGTCGTCGAGAGCCATGGGTCAGCCCGCCAGCAGGGCCTGGGCGTCGAGGGTGTCCTCGCCCTTGTTCCAGTTGCACGGGCACAGCTCGTCGGTCTGCAGGGCGTCCAGCACCCGCAGGACCTCCTTGGGGTTACGGCCGACGGAGCCGGCGGTGACCATGACGAACTGGATCTCGTTGTTCGGGTCCACGATGAAGACGGCGCGCTGGGCGGTGCCGTCCTCGCCCTCGACGCCGCAGGCGCGCATCAGGTCGTGCTTGATGTCGGCCAGCATCGGGAAGGGCAGGTCGCGCAGGTCCTTGTGGTCCTTGCGCCAGGCGTGGTGGACGAACTCGGAGTCGCCGGAGACGCCGAGGATCTGGGCGTCGCGGTCGGCGAACTCGTCGTTCAGCTTGCCGAACGCGGCGATCTCGGTCGGGCAGACGAAGGTGAAGTCCATCGGCCAGAAGAAGACGATCTTCCACTTGCCCTCGTAGGACTTGTGGTTGATGTCGGCGAAGGCGCTCGCGGCATCCAGGTCCACGCAGGCCTTGAGGTCGAACTCGGGGAACTTGTCACCGATCGTGAGCACGTTCACATCTCCTGACATGAGGGGAGGGGAGCTTTGTCCGGAATCCGGACAAGAGCCACAGTTCCACATCGTGGACTGATCAGGGAAATAGCTACACTGGATGTGTTTGATCGGAGATTGCTATCAGTAATGATTCCCCCACGTCACGACCGGGTCCCCGCAGGAACGGCGGGGCCAAAGCCGACCCGACTGTGGCGAGCGCCACAGTCCGCACTCCGCGCACCCCGACCGTCGCCCAGCTGCGGGCTTTCGTCGCGGTGGCCGAGCACCGGCACTTCCGGGAGGCCGCCGCCGCCACCGGCACGAGCCAGCCCGCGCTCTCCGGGGCGGTCGCGGCGCTGGAGGAGTCGCTCGGGGTGCAGCTCGTCGAGCGTACGACGCGCAAGGTGATCGTCACCCCCCTGGGGGAGCGCGTGCACCGGCACGCCCGCCGGGTGCTCGCCTCGCTCCAGGCCCTGACCGAGGAGGTCGAGGCCGCCCGCCGCCCGTTCACCGGGCCGCTGCACCTGGGCGTCATCCCGACCGTCGCGCCCTATCTGCTGCCCACCGTGCTGCGGCTGGTCCGCGACCGCTTCCCCGAGCTGGAGCTGCACGTCCACGAGGAGCGCACCCCCTCGCTGCTGGAGGGCCTGGCCGCCGGGCGGCTGGACGTCCTGCTGCTCGCGCTGCCCGCCGGCGGGGCCTCGCCGACCAGGGACATCCCGCTGTTCGACGAGGACTTCGTCCTGCTCACCCCGCCCGGCCACCCGCTCGCCGGCCGGATCGACGTGCCGCGCGACGTGCTGCTCGACCTGGACGTGCTGCTGCTGGAGGAGGGCCACTGCCTGCGCGACCAGGCGCTGGACATCTGCCGCGAGGTCGGCGCCGACCCGGCGGGCTCGACCACCCGCGCGGCCGGCCTGTCCACCCTGGTCCAGCTGGTCGCCGGCGGCCTCGGGGTGACCCTGCTGCCCGCCACCGCGCTGGACGTCGAGGCCGGGCGCACCGACCGGCTGGCCGCCGTCCGCTTCGCCGCCCCGGCGCCCGGCCGCCGGATCGGGCTGGCCGTCCGGCCGGGCTCGGCCCGCAGCGCCGAGTACGAGCGCTTCGCGGCGGCGCTGCGCGAGGTGCTGGTCGAACTGCCGGTCCGGATCGTCTCCTGAGCCGCCGGGTGCGCCCCTGAGGGGGCGGTGGCCTAGGCCGGCGGTGCCGGGACCGCCGCCGGGGCGCCCAGGCAGAGCCCGACCGCCGTCGAGACCAGCAGCTCCAGTGCGTCCAGGGTGTCCGGGTCGGGCCGCTCGGCGGGGTGGCTGCGGGCGAGGCGGCGGGCCGTCAGGCCGTCGAAGCCGCTGAGGAAGTGGACGGCGACCCGCCGTGCGGGCGTCGCCAGGGTGAGGCCGTGGGCGGCCGCGAGGGCGGCGATCATCTCGGCGGCGGTGCCCTCGATGTCGTGCTGGAGCCCGAGCATGATCTCCTGCATGTCCGGGTCGCGCAGGGCCAGCGCCCCGAACTCGCTGAGCAGCACGCAGCGGCCCTGCTCGCCGGTGGCGGCCTCCCAGAGCGCGTGCACCAGGGTGCGGACCTGCTCGCCGAAGGTGCCGTCGCCGGGGGAGGCGGCGCGCACCTGGCCGACGAAGTCGGACTTCAGCTGCTCGACGACGGCGCGGTAGAGGTCCTTCTTGGTGCCGAAGGTGTAGTGCACCGTGGCCTGCGCCACGCCCAGCTCGGCCGCGATCGCGCGGGTGCTGCCGGCCGCGATTCCTTCCCTGGTCATCAGGTCGATCGCGGCCTGGACCAGTTGCGGTCGGCGCTCGGAGGCGGGGACGTGTGCCATCCAGCCAGGGTAGCGCCATGGTCGGGTAACTGCGTCGATCGATCATGTCAACCAACTTTGTCACTCGACAAAGTTGGGTTTACGGTGGACGTGTCCTGCACTGAACGACCCGAGGAACCGCCGATGGCCACGTACCTGTACCGACTGGGCCGCTTCTGCTTCCGGCGACGGCGGGCCGTCGTCGCCGTCTGGATCGCCCTGCTCCTGGCCGTCGGCGGGGCCGCGGGCGCCTTCGCCGGCAAGACCACCGACGAGTTCAAGGTCCCGGGAACCGAGGCGCAGGCCACCCTGGACCGGATCAAGGACACCTTCCCGGCGCAGGGGCACGGCTCCGCCCAGGTCGTCTTCGCCGCCACGGCCCCCGGCGGCCTCGGCACGCCCGAGGCGGCCCGGGCGGTCGGCGAGTCCGTCGCCCGGATCGCCCAGGTGCCGGGCGTGGCCGCGGTGCCCGACCCGTACGCCACCGGCGCGCTCTCACCGGACGGGAAGGCCGCGATCGCGCTGGTCTCCTTCGACCACAAGCTCGCCGACGTCACCGACGGGCAGCGCGCGGCGGTGAAGGCCGCCGCCGAGCCGGCCCGCGCGGCCGGGCTGGAGGTGGCCTTCGGCGGCGACGCCTACAACACGATGGCCAAGATCGAGGGCGGCAGCGAGGCGACCGGCCTGGTGGTGGCCGGCGTGGTGCTGGTGATCACCCTCGGCACCCTGGTCGCCGCCGGGCTGCCGCTGCTGACCGCGCTGGTCGGCGTCGGCGTGACGATGGCCGGCCTGCTGGCGCTCACCGGCTCCTTCGAGGTCATCACCACCGCGCCGGTGCTGGCGCTGATGGTCGGCCTCGCGGTCGGCATCGACTACGCCCTGTTCATCCTCTTCCGGTACCGCCGCCACCTGGCGGAGGGCCTGGAACCGGAGGAGTCCGCCGCCCGGGCCACCGCGACGGCCGGCAGCGCCGTCGTCTTCGCCGGGCTCACCGTGGTCGTCGCGCTCGCCGGGCTCGCCGTCGCGGGCGTCCCCTTCCTCACCGTGATGGGCCTGGCCGCCTCCGGGGCCGTGGTGGTGGCCGTCCTGGTCGCGATCACGCTGCTGCCCGCCGTGCTGGGCTTCACCGGCCGGGCGATCGACCGGCTGCCGGTCTGGAGGCGGGCCCTGGCCACCGACGGCCGCACCACCCTGGGCGAGCGCTGGGGCCGCTTCGTGGTCCGCCGCCCGCTGCCGGTGCTGCTGGTCGGCCTGACCGGGCTGGGCGCCCTGGCGGTGCCCGCCGCGAGCCTGGAGCTCGGCCTGCCGGGCGGCGGTTCGCAGGCCGCCGGGACGGACGCGCGCACGGCGTACGACCGGGTGAGCGAGAGCTTCGGCCCGGGCTTCAACGCGCCGCTGGTGGTCGTGGTGGACGCCCACGGCGCGCCGCAGCCCGAGCAGGCGGTGCAGGGCGTGGCCGCCAGGCTCCAGACCCTCGACGGCGTCGGGACGCTGCTGCCGCCGACCGTCGACGAGGCGAGCCGCACCGCGCTGGTGACCGTCATCCCGCGCACCGGCCCGGACCACGAGGACACCAGGGCGCTGGTCAACGAGATCCGCGGCCAGAAGGCGGAGCTCAGGGCGGCGACCGGCGCGGACATCGCCGTCACCGGCACCACGGCCGCCAACATCGACGTCTCCACCAAGCTCGGCCAGGCGCTGCCGCCGTTCCTCGCGGTGATCGTCGGGATCGCCGTGGTGCTGCTGGGGCTGGCGTTCCGCTCGGTGCTCGTCCCGCTCAAGGCGGTGGCCGGCTTCCTGCTCAGCATCACCGCCTCGCTCGGCGCGGTGGTCGCGGTCTACCAGTGGGGCTGGCTGGACGGGCTGATCGACGTGCCCAAGGTCGGGCCGGTGGTGAGCTTCGTGCCGATCCTGCTGATCGGCGTGCTGTTCGGGCTGGCGATGGACTACGAGCTGTTCCTGGTCTCCGGGATGAAGGAGCGGTACGTCCACGGCTCGGCGCCGCGCGAGGCCGTGGTGGCCGGGGTGCGCAACGGGGCCCGGGTGGTCACGGCGGCCGCGCTGATCATGGCGGCGGTCTTCGGTTCGTTCGTCTTCGGCCACGACCCGATCGTCCAGCCGATCGGCTTCGCCCTCGCGGTGGGCGTGCTGGTGGACGCCTTCGTGGTGCGGATGGCGCTGGTGCCGGCCGCGATGGCGCTGTTCGGCCGGGCCGCCTGGTGGTTCCCGAAGCGGCTGGAGAAGGTCGTGCCGCGGGTGGACATGGAGGGCGAGCGGCTGGTCGCCGAACTGGAGCAGCGGCCGGCGGAGCAGCCGGCCAGGGAGGCCGCCGGCGTCTGAGGCCGGCCCGGGTGCCCGGCGGGATCCGCTCCCGCCGGGCACCGTCACGTCCGCAGCGGCAGCCGCTGCTCGAACCAGACCACCTTGCCGGTGCCCAGCCTGGTCGCGCCCCAGCGGTCCGCGCACCGGGCGACTATCTGCAGCCCGCGGCCGCGCTCGTCCTCCGGCCCGGTGCGGCGCGGGCGGGGCAGCAGCGGGCTGTCGTCGCCGACCTCGCAGCGCAGCCGGGTGGTGCGCACCAGGCTCAGGGTGACCGGCCGGGTCGCGTGCTGGACGGCGTTGGTCACCAGCTCGCTGACCATCAGTTCGGTCGCCTCGCTGAGCTCGCCCAGCCCCCAGCGGCGCAGCGTGTGCGCGGCCAGCCGCCGGGCCCGGCCCGGCGTCTCGTTGCGCGGCTGGAGGTACCAGTGGGCGACGTCCCCGGCCGGGATGCCGTCGAAGCAGGCGGCGAGCAGCGCGATGTCGTCGCCGCGGTCGCCGGGCGGCAGGATCCGCAGCGCCTCCTGGCAGAGCTGCTCGGGGGACTGCCGGCGGGCGGCGGCGATCCGGGCGCGCAGCACCTCCAGGCCGTCGCTGATCGGGCGGGTGCGGGTCTCCACCAGGCCGTCGGTGAACAGCAGCAGCGCCGAGCCGGGCGGCGCGGGCAGCTCGACGGAGTTGAAGTCCACCCCGCCGACGCCGATCGGCGCCCCGGAGTCCAGTTCGACCAGCTCGGCGGTGCCGTCCGGGCCGACCAGCACCGGCGGGACGTGCCCGGCGTTGGCCATCACCACCCGGTTGGCGATCGGGTCGTACACGGCGTAGACGCAGGTGGCCAGGTGCTGTTCGCGGCCGAGCCGTTGGGCCTGCTCGTCCAGGTGGTAGAGCACCTCGTGCGGCGGCAGGTCGAGGGCGGCCAGGGTCTGGGCGCTGGTGCGCAGCTGGCCCATGATGGCGGCCGAGGTGAGCGAGTGGCCCATCACGTCGCCGACGATCAGGGCGACCCGGTTGCCGGGCAGCGGGACGGCGTCGTACCAGTCCCCGCCGACCTGCGCGCCGCGTTCGCCGGGCAGGTAGCGCTGGGCGATCCGGACGCCGTGCGGCTGCGGCAGGCGCAGCGGCAGCATGCTGCGCTGGAGCTCGTTGGCGATCTCCCACTCGCGGGCGTAGCGCAGCGCGGTGTCCACGGCCAGCCCGGCCTGGGTGGCGAGGTGTGCCGCGGTGGCGGTGTCCGCGGCGTCGAAGACCGGGCGGCCGGTGCGTTCGGGAGGGCGGCGGATCAGTATCAGCAGCCCGAGCACGGCCTTGCGGCCGCGCAGCGGCAGGGCGAGGACGGAGGTGCCGGCGGCCAGCCGGGCCACCCCGCGGGTGCCGTACAGCTCGCGCAGCAGCGTCTCGGCGCGCTCGGCGGAGGGGGTGCCGAGGACGGCGGGCTCGGCGGGGCGGCGGCTCAGCAGGGCGTGGGCGAGCGCCCCGCCCCGGGTCACCGGGGTGGCCGGGCCGCCGTCGGCGGTCGAGCGGGCGCCGTAGCGGGAGCGGCGCCGGTCGTCCAGCCCGCTCGGCCGGCCGCGGCGGCCGATCCGGGTGCCGGTGCTGTGGTGTATCCGCAGCTCCTCGGGGAAGCCGGGCTCGCGCTCCACGTTGGGCAGCGGGTCGCGCAGGTGGACGACGGCGGCGTCGGCGAGCGTCGGGACCAGCACCCGGCCGATGTTGCGCAGCGTCGCGGCGAGGTCGAGGGCGCTGTTGATCCGCCGGGTCGCCGAGTCGAGGTACGCCAGGCGGTCCGCCATCTCGGTGCGCTCCGGTCGGGCGCCCGGGCGGCGTGACGGGGCCGGGGGCAGGGCCGGGTTCGGGGCCGGCGCGGCCGGGTCCTGGCGGCGCTGGCCCGGGACGGCGGGCGGCTGCTCCGCCTCGGTCTTGAGCTGGTCGCGCACGGCTGCCTGTCCTGGATTCGGTGTGGTCGGTGAGCTGTTCTGTTGCGTCGGCCGCACGGACGGCCGGTCCTGTCCCGGTTCGATCAGCCGACGCGTCGACAGCACAGGAACAGCTGTTCCTCCGGCGGCAGCGAGGTACTGGCCGGTGCGTACGGATGCCCCGAGCACTCCTCGACGGCGAAGCCGGCCGCGACCAGAACCCGCTCCAGATCCTCCCTCAGATACCCACTGATCCGCAGCTCTCTGCCAAGGAACGGAAGCGGAACGTGATCCAGGTCCGCCTCGACCATACCGAGCGCCAGCAGCCCGCCCGGCCGCAGGAGTTCGCGCAGCTGCCGCAGCACGGTCGGGACCTCGTCCTGCGGGAGCAGGATCAGCGAGAAGAACGCGGTGACCGCGGCGAAGCGGCCCCGGCCGTCCGGCCCCAGCCCGGGGGCGTTCCAGACCCGGGCGGCGCGCTCGGTGGCCAGATCGTACAGGTCGATCCGGTGGAAGAGCGGCGCGAAGACGCCCGGGAAGGCCGTCCGCCGGGCCAGGGCGAGCATCCCGTCGGAGAGGTCCGCGCCGGTGACCCGCAGGCCGGCCGCGGTCAGCTGGCGGACGGTCGGCTCGCCGGTGCCGCAGCCCGCGTCCAGCACCCGGGCGCCGGGTTCGAGCTCGGCGAGCAGCCGCCGGCCGCAGGCCAGCTGTCCGTCCTTGGCCGGGAAGGCCTCGCCGTACCCGGCGCCGATGGTGTCGAAGGCGACCGCCTGCAGGGCCCGGGCCGCCCGCCGCCGCCGGACCTCGGGCTCGTCGTCGCCGGCGTCCTCGCCGACGGGGAACGGGTCGGATATCCGTCCGGTCGTCACGTTGTGAGGCACCCTTCCACCCGTGGCCTCCGGTGGCTCGTCCGCGCCCCGAGGGCCGCTGCCGGTGGCGGTACGTCACGCTCTGCGCACCACACGGACGGGCTGCGCCGCGATGCGTCTTCGGCAGCCACTCGTGTGCGTACTGGCATCTGAGAATATGCGTGATCACTGCGCCATGGGGTCCGTTTCCGGCCAACTCGCCGTGCTTGGGCCGATGTGGCCCGGGTTGCGGAAGCACGAGGGTGCGGGCGGGGTTGCGCGTACGGCCCCGCACGCCGGACGGCGCGCCCGGGCAAGGTCGATGACCTGCGGCTTCGCCGCTCGACGGGCCGACTATCCGGCGTTTATCGAACGTCAATCGGCCCGGTGCACAGTGGAGTCCAGCGCCGGGGAAGCGTTGAGGGCGTTCCCGCAGCCGGGGGGCTGCGGGAACGCCGACGCGCGGATCGGGGGAGGGCGTCCGTCGGGGGAGTGGAGGTCCTATGGCGCGGGGGGAGAGAGGGGCTCGGTGTGCTGTCGGGAGATGAGGTCCGCCACGGGGGAGGCCTCTGGCACACCGAGCCGTGTGAAGGTCGCGTGGGCCTCCTGGAGGCAGGCGAGGCCGCGGGCGGGCTGGGCGAGCGCCAGCAGGGCCTCGCCCAGGGCGGCGTTGGCCAGGCCCTGGCAGTAGGCGGAGCCCATCTCCTGGCCGATCGCCAGCGATTCGTCGGCCGCCTCGGCGGCTTCGGCGGGCTGGCCGGCGGTGAGGAGTGCGGAGGCCAGGCGGGCGAGGGTGTAGCCCTCCCAGAGCGGGTTGCGCTGGGACCGGTAGAGCCGGTGCGCCTCCCGCAGGTGCGGGACGGCCTCGATGCCGGAGAGCACCACGCCCAGCTGGTAGAGGGTCTGGGCGAGCAGCGGGCCGTTCCTGGACGCCCGGGCGGCGGCGACGCCGTCCTGCGCCGAGCGGATCGCCGTCTCGGCCATGCCGAGGCGGTGCTGCACCCGGGCCATGTTGCTGACGATCCGGGCCTCGGACTTGGGGGCGCCGACGGCCTGGCTGGTGGCCCGGGCCTGCTCCAGGAACGGCAGCGCCTCGGCGGGGCGGTTGGCCATGCTCAGCATCACGCCGAGCATGTTGGCGGTGGCCAGCAGCAGGAAGGTCGGCTCGTCCGGCGACTGGTGGACCAGCCCCTGGCGGAAGGACTGCTCGGCCCCCTGGAAGTCGCTGGTGACGGACTGCAGGGTGCCGCGGGCGAAGTACACCCGGGCGAGCGCGGCCGCGTCGTCACGGCGCTGCGCGTCCTCGCGGACGGCCTCCAGGGTCCGCAGCGCCCGGGGGCCGCGGGTCGGGTCCGGGTCGATGCTGATCAGGTAGTTCAGCAGGTCGACGGCGGCGCGCTGCAACGAGCCGGGGCCGCTCGCGGCGGCCTCGACGGCGCTGAGCAGCAGGCCGCCCTCGGTGCGCAGCCAGTCCTGGGCGGCGTGGCTGGTGGGCAGGCCGAGGCCCGGGGCGGCGAGCGCGGTGAGCTGCTCGATCACGTGCTCGTCCGGCTCGATGACCTGGGCCGCGTTGCGCACGGTCGGGATCAGCAGCTCCAGCAGCCGCAGGACGGCCCGCTGCTGCTCCTCGGTGTCCCCGATCCGTTCGTTCTGCCGCTGGGCGTAGAGCCGGAGCAGGTCGTGGTAGCGGTAGCGGCCGGGGGTGAAGCACTCCAGCATGTTCGCCTCGACCAGGGCCTCGGCGAGGTCCTCGGCGGTGTACTCGTCCACGCCGAGCAGCGCCGCGGCGGCCGCCAGCGGGATGTCGGGGGAGTCGATCAGGGCGAGCAGCCGAAAGGCGCGGGCCTCGGGGGCGGACAGCTGCCCGTACCCGAGGCCGATGGTGGTCTCCACGGCCAGGTTGCCGAGCTGGAGCTCGTCCAGGCGGCGGCGCTGGTCGGCTAACCGACTGGCCAGGTCGGAGACGCTCCAGCGCGGGCGGCTGGCCAGCCGGGCGGCGGCGATGCGGACGGCCAGCGGCAGGAAGCCGCAGGCGGAGACGACCTTCATGGCCGCCTCCGGCTCGTTGGCGACGCGCTGCTCGCCGACGATGGCCGAGAACAGCGCCAGCGCCTCGTCCGGGGTCAGCTCCTCGACGTCGAACAGGTGGGCGCCCGGGATGCCGGCCAGCCGGGAGCGGCTGGTGGCCAGCACGGCGCAGCCGGAGACCCCGGGGATGAGCGGCTGGATCTGTTCGGCGTCGCGCGCGTTGTCGAGGAGGATGAGCATCCGGCGGCTGGCGAGCAGCGAGCGGTAGAGCGCGGCGCGCTGTTCCAGCGAGTCGGGGCTCTCGGGGACGCCGAGCGCGTGCAGGAAGTCGCCCAGCACGACCGCCGGGTCGGCCGGCGAGGTGCCGGCTCCGCGCAGGTCGACGTAGAGCTGTCCGTCCGGGAACTCGGCGCGGACGCGGTGGGCGACGTGCACGGCGAGGGTGGTCTTGCCGACGCCGCCGATGCCCGCCAGCGAGGTGACCACCACGGCCTGCCCGGTGGCGTTCATCAGCACCGTGGACAGCTCCCCCACCAGCTCGGACCGACCGCTGAAGTCCGAGACGTCGGCCGGGAGTTGGGCCGGTGCGGGCGGGGCGGCCGGGCTTTCCTCCGGGGGCGTCGGGGCGGGGGCGGTCGGGACGGCGAGCGCGGGGTCGGCGGCGAGGATGCGGGTGTGCATCGCGGACAGCCCGGCGCCCGGCTCGACGCCGAGCTCCTCGATCAGGATCTTCCGGGTGTCGGTGTAGACGCCGAGCGCCTCGGCCTGGCGGCCGCAGCGGTACAGGGCCAGCATCAGCAGCTCGCGCAGGCGCTCGCGCAGCGGGTGCTCGGTCGTCAGGTTGTTGAGCTCGGTGACGATCTCGGCGTGTAGGCCGATGTCGAGGGCGGCGGCGCACAGCTCCTCGGCAGCGGCCACCTGGCGCTCGGCCAGCCGCTGCCGCTGGGTGTCGGCGTAGGGGCCGGGGATGCCGGTGAGCGGGCGGCCGCTGAACAGGTCCAGGGCCTGCCCCAGCAGCCGGTGCGCCTCCCGCTTGTCGCCGGCGGCCCGGGCGGCCGCCGCCTCGGCGGCGAGGCGTTCGAAGACGGCCAGGTCGAGGGCCTCGCCCGGGATGCGCAGCGCGTAGCCGTCGGCGACCGAGACCAGGAGTTCGGCGGGCCGGCGGACCTCGCGCCGGGGCTCGATGACGGAGCGCAGCCGGGACACGTAGGTGCGCAGCGCCGCCACGGCCTGGGTCGGGGGCCGTTCGCCCCAGAGCGCGTCCACCAGGTCCTGGGTGGTGACGGGGCGTCCGGAGTGCAGCAGGAGGGTGGTCAGGACCGCCTGCTGCTGGGGGGAGCCGAGCGAGAGGGGTTTGCCGTCGAGCCAGGCCTGGACCGGACCGAGGACTTGGAAGCGCAGCGCAGGGGTCTGCGGCGTCTCCCGAAACTCCATGAAGTCCCCCGATGGCCTGTGGTGTCGATTCCGTGATAGGGCGCTCGGCGGTCCGCCGTGGTGGTTCAGCTTAGGCGGACGCCCGACTCTGCCGGACGGCGCCGCAAGCCACACGATGTTTATCGGACATTTAATCAACCCTACGATACTGTCCGCGCGCCCGCGCCACGGAGGTCGGGCGGGACACATTTGATGACTGAAAGGCGGCCGCCCCATGGCCAACGACCAGAGCGCGACCCCGGTGGCACCGGCGCCCGAGAACGAGGCGAAGACGGAGGCCCCGGCCGCCGCTGTGGAAGCGGGCAAGGCTGTCGAGGGCGCGGTGGCCGTGTCCTCGGACCCGGCGGAGTACACCGCGCCGACGGACGAGCAGAAGGCGCTGATAGACAACGGCTTCGCCGGTGACGAGGGCGACTACGTGGTGGAGCCCACCACGCCCGCCACCGGTGAGCCGGGCCGGCGGAAGTACGAGCAGGAGAACGCCGTCGGCGGCCACCCGTAAGGGTCGGCGCCCCCGTGCCCCCGTGCCCCCGTCCGGGCGCGGGGGCACTGTCGGTTATGCGCGGGCCAATTCGTGTGCCGGTGCATCGCGGTGGCTGATTCCCGACCGCGGTGCACGCATGGTGACCGGTGCTATCCGTAACGTGCCCGGCGGTGGGTGTCGGGCGTTCCGGAATTCCTGATTCACCAAGGGTATTGTTCGGGCTGGATTGTTGTGGCTTGCGTGGATTTTTCCGCAAATTCCCGGCACTGATCTCAATCAGCCGAATCGCGGGGCTCGGGGGCGGGGGCGACGTGGTGGGGTTCGGCGGCCCATTCCAGGCCGCCGCCCTCGGGGCGCAGGTAGTGCTCGCCGCCGATGGTGTCCATGTAGATGCCGGTGCGTCCGGTCCTCCGGTCGAGGACGAGTTCACCCACGTGGGGCCGGTAGGCCGGGGCCTTGCGCTGTCGGGTGCTCACCGTGCTGCTCCTCGCTCGGGGTCGGCGACTGGCCAGCATCTCTAGAGAAGCTAATATCTCTAGAGATGTCAACGGTCGTATCTCCTTACCGGAGGCCGCGGGCACGCCTACGATTTCTCCGAGGCAGAGGGAGCGGCGATGACCGGCAGCAGTGGCGACAAGCAGCCCAAGTACCAGCGGATCGCCGAAGCGCTGAAGGCGGCCATCGACGCCGGCCGGTACCGGGCGGGGGACCGCCTGCCCGGCGAGAACGACCTCATGGACGAGTACGGCGTGGCCCGCATGACCGCCCGTCAGGCGTTGGGCGTGCTGAAGAGCGAGGGCATCGCCGAGGCCCGCCGCGGCGCGGGGGTGTTCGTCCGGGACTTCCGGCCGCTGCGCCGGCGTGGCATCCAGCGGCTGGCGCAGGGCCAGTGGGGCTCCGGGCGGTCGATATGGTCGGCGGACATCGACAACCGCGACCTGGTGGTCGACCAGGTGTCCGTCACCGAGCGGGGCGCGCCCGAGCACGTGGCCCGGGTGCTCGGGGTGGACCCGGGCACCCCGATGTGCGTGCGGCACCGCCGCTTCGTGCTGGACGGCAAGCCCGTGCTGCTGTCCACCTCGTACCTGCCGGCCGTCCTGGTCTCCGGCACCGCCATCACCCGCGAGGACACCGGCCCCGGCGGCACCTACGCGCGGCTGGCCGAGATCGGCGCCAAGCCCGTGCACTTCCGCGAGGAGGTCCGCTCCCGGATGCCCAGCGGCGAGGAGGCCGCCCGGCTGGAGCTGTCCGCGGGCACCCCGGTCATCCTGATCTGCCGCACCGCCTTCGCCGACGAGGGCCAGGTCGTCGAGCTCAACGAGATGATCCTGGACGCCGCCTCCTACGTCCTGGAGTACGACTTCGACGCCTGACCGGGCGTGCCGGGGGCCGGGCGGCGGGGCGGGAACGACGGCGCCCCGGCCGCGCGGGCGGCCGGGGCGGAGCGGGGGTGCGGGGGCTACTCCTTGGAGCGCACCCGCAGGTTGGTGATCAGCGGGCCCTCGGTGGTCTCGCGGAAGAAGTCGTTGCCCTTGTCGTCGACGACGATGAAGGCCGGGAAGTCCTCGACCTCGATGCGCCAGACGGCCTCCATGCCGAGCTCGGCGTACTCCAGCACCTCGACCTTCTTGATGCAGTCCTGGGCGAGGCGGGCGGCCGGGCCGCCGATGGAGCCGAGGTAGAAGCCGCCGTGGGCGGCGCAGGCGTCGGTGACCTGCTTGCTGCGGTTGCCCTTGGCGAGCATGACCATCGAGCCGCCGGCCGCCTGGAACTGGTCGACGTAGGAGTCCATCCGGCCGGCCGTGGTGGGGCCGAAGGAGCCGGAGGCGTAGCCCTCGGGGGTCTTGGCCGGGCCCGCGTAGTAGACCGGGTGGTCCTGGAGGTACTTGGGCATGCCCTCGCCGGCGTCCAGGCGCTCCTTGATCTTGGCGTGGGCGATGTCGCGGGCGACGACCAGCGTGCCGGTGAGCGAGAGGCGGGTCTTCACCGGGTACTTGGAGAGCTCGGCGCGGATCGCGGACATCGGCTGGTCGAGGTCGATGCGCACCACGTCGTCGTCGAGGTGCTCGTCCGTGGTGTCCGGCAGGTACTTCGCCGGGTCGGTCTCCAGCTGCTCCAGGAAGACGCCCTCGGCGGTGATCTTGCCGAGCGCCTGGCGGTCGGCGGAGCAGGAGACGGCCATGGCGACCGGCAGCGAGGCGCCGTGCCGAGGCAGGCGCACCACGCGCACGTCGTGGCAGAAGTACTTGCCGCCGAACTGGGCGCCGATACCGATCTTCTGGGTCAGCTCGGTGACCCTGGCCTCCAGCTCCAGGTCGCGGAAGCCGTGGCCGGTCTTCGCGTTGCCGGAGGTCGGCAGGTTGTCCAGGTAGTGCGCCGAGGCGTACTTGGCGGTCTTCAGCGCGAACTCGGCGCTGGTGCCGCCGATCACGATGGCGAGGTGGTACGGCGGGCAGGCCGCGGTACCCAGCGAGCGGATCTTCTGCTCCAGGAACGAGAGCATGCTCGCCTCGTTCAGGATCGCCTTGGTCTCCTGGTACAGGTACGACTTGTTGGCGGAGCCGCCGCCCTTGGCCATGAACAGGAACTTGTACGCGTCGCCGTCGGTGGCGTACAGCTCGATCTGGGCCGGCAGGTTGTTGCCGGTGTTCTTCTCGTCCCACATGGTCACCGGGGCCATCTGGGAGTAGCGCAGGTTGAGCTTGGTGTACGCGTCGTACACGCCCCGCGCGATGGCGGCCTCGTCGGCGCCGGAGGTGAGCACCTGCTGGCCGCGCTTGCCCATGACGATCGCGGTGCCGGTGTCCTGGCACATCGGCAGGATGCCGCCGGCCGAGATGTTGACGTTCTTCAGCAGGTCGAGCGCCACGAAGCGGTCGTTCGGGCTGGCCTCCGGGTCGTCCAGGATGCGGCGCAGCTGGGCGAGGTGGGCGGGGCGCAGGTAGTGCGAGATGTCGTGCATCGCCTCGGCCGTCAGCAGCCGCAGCGCCTCGGGCTCCACCTGGAGGAAGGTGCGACCGCCGGCCTCGAAGGTCGAGACACCCTCGGAGGTGAGCTTGCGGTACGGGGTCGGGTCAGCGCCCAGGGGGAGCAGGTCGCTGTACTCGAAGTCTGGCGTGGGAGCCATGGGGGCGGTCCTTAGCTGTCCAGTTGGTCCGGCTGCGTCGGCGAAGCAGCATCCAGGGTAGGACCCGGCGGAAGCCGACCCGCGGACAGGGCAGCCTTGCGTGACCGGGCTCACTCGCGCGGGAGTGCGAGCGACTAGGCTGACCCCGTGGACAACTCGCCGTCGCAGGACGACCCGGGGCAGCCGCCGGTGCCGGTGCCCGTACCGATGACCAAACCCGAACGCGCGCCCGAACCCGGGCCCAGGCCGGAGGCCGCGCCGCGGCCGCACGCGCCGGCCGCGGAGGCGGAGCTGCGCGTCTCCGACGCCGACCGCGAGAAGGTCGCGGAACTGCTGCGGGACGCCTACGCCGAGGGGCGGCTGGACGCGGACGAGCACGCGGAGCGGATCGAGGCCGCGTACGCCGCGAAGACCTTCGGCGACCTCGCGCCGCTGACCCGTGACCTGCCGGCCCGCCCGCTCTCCTTCGAGAAGCAGCCGCTGGGCGCCCCGCAGGGGCCGCCGCAGCCGCCCGCGCGCCAGGAGTCGCCGACGCTGGTGGCGGTCTTCGGCGGCGCGTCCCGCAAGGGCCGCTGGCGGGTGGGCTCGCACCTGAGCGCCTTCGCCGCGTTCGGCGGGGTGGAGATCGACCTGACCGACGCCGTGTTCGAGTCCCCCGAGGTGGAGATCACCGTCACGGCGATCTTCGGCGGGATCGAGGTGCGGGTGCCGGAGAACGTGACGCTGCAGGGGTCCGGCGTCGGCATCTTCGGCGGGTTCGACGTCCGGGAGCAGACCGCGGCGGACCCGTACGCTCCGGTTGTCCGGGTCAAGGGCCTTGCGCTGTTCGGCGGTTGTGAGGCCAAGCCGCGCCGGGGCAAGAAGCTCAAGGACTGGGTGCGCCGTCAACTCGGCACCGACTGACCACCGTTGACCTGCGAAGTGCCCGCCCGGGAGCCAACTCCCGGGCGGGCACTCGGTGTTGCATCCGGTGCTCTGTGTAGTCGATTGCGTGCAGTGTGCATGAATCGCGGCCGGGCGGGGTAGTTCCTTCCGCACATCGCTTCTTGGACGGCTGCGTACCGGAGGCGGCCGTGCGGCCGCGCCGGGGGTTGGAGCGGGGGCTCGCAGCCGGCGGGGGAGCGAGGGGTCCCCGTGTCCGAGAGCCTCGTCAGGAGTACGGCCGTGCTGCATCCGATCGAGTCCCGCACCACCTCGCCAGTCGCCGCTGCGCCGGTCCTGGAGCGCCGTGCCGGCGTCCGTCCGCAGCCGCAGCCCCCGGGCGGCCCGGCCGGGTCCCCCGCGGGCGAGGACAACCCCTGGCACACCGGCGCCGCGTGTCGGCGGGACGAGGTGGGGCTGTTCTTCGCGCCCTCCAAGGAGCCGACGGCGGCCCGGCTCTCGCGCGAGGAGCAGGCCAAGCAGGTGTGCGCCCGCTGCCCGGTGCTGCTGGAGTGCCGCGAGCACGCGCTGGCCCAGCCGGAGCCGTACGGGGTCTGGGGCGGGCTGACGGCCGCCGAGCGGCGGGTGGTGCTGGCCCGGCGCCGGCGCCGGGACGCGGAGCTGCGCGAGTCGGCCCTGGTGGCGGCGTCCGCGCGGCGCCGGATAGCCGGGTGAGGGCGGGCCCGAGAGCGGGCGGGCGACGCACGGCGGCCCCGGCGGAGGGGGATTCCGCCGGGGCCGTACGAGCGCGTCCGCGCCGGGCTCAGTTGGCGCGGTCGAAGTCGATCGCGCTGTAGGCCCGCAGCTTCGCGAGCTTGTGGGTGGAGTTGATCTCGCGGATGGTGCCGCTCTTGGAGCGCATCACCAGCGAGCTGGTGGTGGCGGTCTCCGAGCGGTAGTGCACCCCGCGCAGCAGCTCGCCGTCGGTGATGCCGGTGGCGACGAAGAACACGTTCTCGCCGCTGACCAGGTCGTCCGTGGTGAGCACCCGGTCCAGGTCGTGCCCGGCGTCCAGCGCCTTCTGGCGCTCGGCGTCGTCCTTGGGCCACAGCCGGCCCTGGATCACGCCGCCCATGCACTTCATCG
Organism: Kitasatospora sp. NPDC018619; assembly: GCF_044391605.1. Taxonomy (NCBI): domain Bacteria; kingdom Bacillati; phylum Actinomycetota; class Actinomycetes; order Kitasatosporales; family Streptomycetaceae; genus Kitasatospora; species Kitasatospora sp. NPDC018619. Next base: position 10,494 of record NZ_JBISAI010000016.1, on the reverse strand, counting down.
CGCAGGCCGCGATGATGCCCTCCGGGGTGCCGCCGACGCCCATCAGCAGGTCGACGCCGGTGCCCTCGCGGGCGGCCATGATGGCGCCGGCCACGTCGCCGTCCGAGATGAACTTGATCCGGGCGCCCGCCTCGCGGACCTCCCGGACCAGCCCGTCGTGGCGCGGGCGGTCGAGCACCACGACGGTGACGTCCTCGACGGCGCTGCCCTTGGCCTTGGCGACCCGGCGGATGTTGACGGCCGCCGGGGCGGTGATGTCGACGAACTCGGCGGCCTCGGGGCCGGCCACCAGCTTGTCCATGTAGAACACGGCGCTGGGGTCGAACATGGTCCCGCGGTCGGCGACGGCCAGGACGGCAACCGCGTTGTTCATGCCCTTGGCGGTCAGCGTGGTGCCGTCCACCGGGTCGACCGCGACGTCGCACTCGGCGCCGGTGCCGTCGCCGACCCGCTCGCCGTTGTAGAGCATCGGGGCTTCGTCCTTCTCGCCCTCGCCGATGACGACGACGCCGTTCATCGACACGGTCGAGACGAGCGTGCGCATCGCCTTCACGGCGGCGCCGTCCGCGCCGTTCTTGTCACCCCGGCCGACCCACCGGCCGGCGGCCATCGCGGCCGCCTCGGTGACCCGGACGAGCTCGAGCGCGAGGTTCCGGTCCGGAGCCTCGGGCGCGACCTCCAGGGCACTGGGAAGCTGGTGCGGGTACTGCGTGGACATCGTCGTTACCTCTCTGTACGCGACGACCAGTGAGCGCCCGACTACTGCCAGGTCGAACGCCGTGGTGAGGGTAGTGCGATCGTATCTGCCCATGAGATGACTGTCTGTGGCGCGGGTCGCTGCTCTGTGACGGAAACCAGCGGTTCGTCCCTTTTCACCCGTCCGTGGACACCCCTGCTTCCCGTTCCCGGATGTGGATGAGTCACCATGTGGGGGTGGCAGCAGACAGCAAGGGCATGAGGGGTCGGCAGACCGTGCGGGACATGGTCCTGTCGATGGTGGCGGTCGGCTTCGTGGTCTGGATCGGGTACCTGTTCCTCCCGCACGACGCCAACGGCGACCCGGTGCACGTGGTCGAGTACCGGGTGGCGGCGGCCTCCGCCAAGCGCGCCGCGCCGTACCCGCTGCTCGCCCCGGAGGGGCTGCCGGAGAAGTGGCGGGCCACCTCGGTCGGCTACCGGCCGGCCGACCAGAACAACGGCAAGGGCAACGCCTGGCACCTGGGCTTCGTGACCCCCTCCGGCCAGTACGCGGCGGTGGAGCAGAGCGACGTGCCGCGCGACACCCTGCTGGCCGACTACGTGACCGGCGCCAAGCCGGACGGCACCGCCGACGTGGCCGGCCGCGCCTGGGACCGGGTGCAGGGCGACAAGGCCCGCGCGCTGGTCGCGCAGGGCGGCTCCGGGGCCACCGTGCTCACCGGCACCGCCTCCTACGAGGAGCTGGCCGAGCTGGCGCAGGCGCTCCGGTAGCCCCGGCCCCGCCCGCGCACGCCGAAGGGCCCCGCACCGGGACGAACCGGTGAGGGGCCCTTCGACGTGCGCGGGCGCGGATCGGACGGGATCAGACGGTGGTGACGACCTCGTCGTAGGCCAGGCGCGGCGAACGCGGGAACCAGGCGTCCTCGCCCGGCTTGCCGATGTTGACCACGGCCAGCACCGAGTGCTCGCCGTCGCCGAAGAACTCCTTGTTGAGGCCGGCGGCGTCGTAGCCGGTCATCGGGCCGGCGGCCAGGCCGGCGGCACGCACACCGATGATGAAGTAGGCGGCCTGGAGGGCGCCGTTCAGCGTGGCGGACTGCTCACGGACGCTGCGCTCCGAGAAGAACAGGTCCTTGGCCTGCGGGAAGTGCGGGAGCTGGGTCGGCAGCTCCTCGTGGAACTCGTTGTCCGCGGCGAGGATGGCGACCAGCGGGGCGGCGGCGGTCTTGGCCTTGTTGCCGTCCGCCATGTGGCGGACGAGGCGCTCGCGGCCCTCGGCCGAGCGGACCAGGACGACGCGCAGCGGCTGCTGGTTGAAGGCGGTGGGGCCGAACTTGACCAGGTCGTAGATGGCCTGGACCTGCTCCTCGGTGACCGGCTCGTCGGTGAAGGTGTTCGCGGTGCGGGCCTCGCGGAACAGCAGGTCCTGGGCGGCGGCGTCGAGTACCAGGGCGTCGGTGGTCATGCTTCTGCACCTCATGCGGATGGGGTTTCGTCGGTGTGATCGGCCGCAGCCGGTCACTCCCCCCAACATAGGTGAAGATTCAACGATTCCCCAAGCGGATGTGACCTGCCTCACTCCCCGGCCGGGGGTGCGCCCTCCTCGGCGGCCAGCGCCGCGTCCAGCCGGGCCCGGGCACCGTCCAGCCAGCGCTGGCACACCTTCGCCAGCTGTTCGCCGCGCTCCCACAGGGCCAGCGACTCCTCCAGCGACGTCCCGCCGTTCTCCAGCTGCCGGACGACCTCCAGCAGCGCGTCCCGGGCGTGCTCGTAGCCCAGCGCGTCGTCCGGGGTCGGCGCCGCTGCCACCGCGTCCTGCTGTTCCTGCTGCTCTGCCATGCGTGCCAGCGTAGGGGCTGGCGCCGACAGCGGCGGCACCGACGGGCGGAAACCCGGGTGCGCCCGGCCGGGCGACGGGGCTAGCCTCCGCCGCATGATCGAGGTACGACCCGCCGTCCCGGCCGACGCGCCCGAGCTCGTGCGGCTGCGCAACCTGATGTTCGAGGCGATGCCCAGCATGGCCGCACTGGCCGGCCCCGGGCCCTGGCAGGCCACCGCCGAGCAGGTGCTGCGCGAGCGCCTGGCCGTCCCGGCCGAGGAGCTGACCATGCCCACCTTCGTGGTCGACGACCCGGACCGGCCCGGCCGGCTCGCCGCCTGCGCCGTCGGCACCCTGGAGCAGCGGCTGCCCTCGCCCGGCAACCCGGACGGCCTGTTCGGCTTCGTCTTCAACATCTGCACCGACCCCGGCCACCGGCTGCGCGGCTACGCCCGGGCCTGCACCGAGGCGCTGCTCGACTGGTTCGACGACCGCCGGACCGGCCGGATCGACCTCCACGCCAGCAGCGACGGCGCGGCGCTGTACCGCAGCCTCGGCTTCGGCGAGCACTCCACCGCGCTCTTCCGGCAGCGCTCCTACTGAGGCTCCGTCGGGCGGCGCCTGTCTCCGGGCCCGTGTCTCCGGGCCTGTGCCTCCGAGTCCCTGTCTCCGAGTCCCGGTCTCCGAGTTCCTGCCCCGGGGGCGCCGGCGCGCCGCCGGACTACCGGGGAGCCACCGTGACGTCGAAGCCGCCGCCCGCCACCCGGGCGTGCAGCCCGTCCCCGGGCGCGACCAGCGCCGGGTCCGTCACCACCGTGCCGTCCGCCCGCTGGAGCACCGCGTAGCCGCGCTCCAGGGTGGCGGCCGGGGAGAGCGCCACCACCCGGGCCAGGGTGTGCCCGAGGTCGCTCTGCGCGTGGTCCAGCCGGTGCCGCAGGGTGCGCCGGGCCCGCTCCAGCAGGCCGTCCACCTCCTGCCCGCGCCCGTCCAGCATCCGGTGCGGGGCGGCCAGCGCCGGACGGCTGCGCACGCCCTCCAGCCCGTGCTGCTCGCGCTCGACCCGGGCGAGCACGTGCCGGCGGGCGCGGTCGCGCAGCTGGCGGACCCTGGCGAGCTCCTCGCCGACGTCCGGAACCACCCGTTTGGCCGCATCGGTGGGGGTGGAGGCGCGCAGGTCGGCGACGAAGTCCAGCAGCGGCTGGTCCGGCTCGTGGCCGATCGCGCTCACCACCGGCGTGCGGGCGGCCGCGACCAGCCGCACCAGCCCCTCGTCCGAGAACGGCAGCAGGTCCTCCACGCTGCCGCCGCCGCGGGCCACGACGATCACGTCCACCTCGGGGTGCTCGTCCAGCTCGCGCACGGCCGCGCTCACCCGCTCCACCGCGCTGACCCCCTGCACCGGGACGTTGCGCACCTCGAAGCGGACGGCCGGCCAGCGCCGCCGGGCGTTCTCCAGGACGTCCCGCTCGGCCGCCGAGCCGCGCCCGGTGACCAGCCCGACGCACTGCGGCAGGAACGGCAGCGGCTTCTTGCGCTCGGCCGCGAACAGGCCCTCGCCGGCCAGCCGCCGCTTCAGCTGCTCCAGCCGGGCCAGCAGCTCGCCGAGGCCCACCGGGCGGATCTCCGCGGCGCGCAGCGACAGCTGCCCGCGCGCCGCGTACCACTCCGGCTTGGCGTGCACGACGACCCGCGCGCCCTCCTGCACCACGTCCGCGACCTGGTCGAACACCGAGCGGAAGCAGGTCACCGTGAGCGAGACGTCGGCCTGCGGGTCGCGCAGGGTCAGGAAGACCACGCCCGCGCCGGGGCGCCGGCTGAGCTGGGTGATCTGGCCCTCCACCCAGACCGCGCCGAGCCGGTCGATCCAGCCGCCGATCAGCGCGGAGACCTTGCCGACCGGGAGCGGTGCTTCGGGGGAGCTGGTGTTGGCCATGCGTACGAGGCTAGCGGCGCCGACCGACAGGGCCCAGGCCGCCGCGGGCGCCGCCCTGCACGGCCAGCACCACCAGGCCGACCGCCAGCCAGACCAGCCCGACGAGCTGCGCGGTGGTCGAGGCCTCGTACACCACCGCCGCGATCACCGCGATCCCCAGCACCGGCACGACCACGTGCCGCAGCCACCGGCGCGAGCCGTGCCGCACCGCGTACCAGCCGATCACCGAGGCGTGCAGCAGCGCGAAGGCGGTCAGCGCGCCGACGTTCACCACCGAGGTGAGCTGGTCCAGCCCGTCGTCCCGGTCGGCCGCCCAGACCGCCGCCGCCATGGTGATCACCGCGGCCGCCAGCAGGGCCCGGCGGGGCACCGCGCTGGCCGGGTCGACCGTGCCGAGCAGCCGCGGCAGCCGGCCCTCCCGGCCCATCGCGAAGACCAGCCGCCCGGCCGCGGCCTGCCCGGCCAGGGCCGCGAAGGCCGCGCCGACCGCCTTGCTGGCCGCCACCAGCACGTGCAGCCAGTGCCCGACGCCGCTCTCCACGGTGTCGTAGAAGGCCGAGCCCTGCGCGGCCGGGTCGGCGGCCAGCTGCTGCGGTCCGGCCGGCTCCAGCAGGGCCGCGAGGTAGGTCTGGGCGACGAACAGCACCCCGGCCAGCGCCAGGCACCAGAGCACCGCCCGGGCGACCGCCGCCGAGGCGCCGACCGCCTCCTCCACGAAGGTGGCGATCGCGTCGAAGCCCAGGTAGGAGAGCACCGCGACGGACACCGCCGAGACCACCGCGGCGAGCGAGAAGTCCCCCACGGCGGTGAACGGGGTGTCCCAGCCGCGCCGGGCGCCGTCCTGGGCCAGTGCCACCACGGCCGCGACCACGAACACCGCCAGCACCGCGATCTCCATCGCGAGCACCGCGAAGCCGACCACCGCCGCCGTCCGCACCCCGGTCAGGTTGAGCGCGGTGGTCACCACGACCGCGAGTGCCGTCCAGACCCAGCGCGAGACGTCCGGCACCAGGGAGTTCAGCGCGATCCCGGAGAACAGGTAGGCCACCGCCGGGATCAGCAGGTAGTCGAGCATCGCCATCCACCCGGCGACGAAGCCGGCGCCCTCGCCCAGCCCGGCCCGGGCGTAGGCGAACACCGAGCCGGTCCGCGGCACCGCGCGCACCATCTGGGCGTACGAGACGGCGGTGAAGCCCATCGCCACCGTCGCGGCCAGGTACACCGTGGCGACGGCGCCGTGGCTCTTGGCGTCCAGCACGCCGAAGACGCCGACCGGGGCCATCGGGGCGATGAACAGCAGTCCGTAGACCATCAGATCGCGGACGCCCAGGGTGCGGCGCAGGCCGCTCGGCGTCGCCTGCTCGCGCACAGAGCTCATAGACACCGTATTTTGAGCTTCTTTGATCAGATTTGCACGCAATGCGCCCACTGTCGGCGCGGCCCTGCGCCGCGGGCCGGCACGGCGGGCGCGGCTCGCGACCGCCCGTACGATGGAGGCATGTCCAAGACCGCGCAGCGCCGTGTCCTGCTCGCCGCCCCCCGGGGCTACTGCGCGGGAGTCGACCGCGCCGTGATCGCCGTGGAGAAGGCCCTGGAGCAGTACGGGGCGCCCATCTACGTCCGCAAGCAGATCGTCCACAACAAGTACGTGGTGCAGACCCTGGAGAAGAAGGGCGCGATCTTCGTCGACGAGACGGAGGAGGTGCCCGAGGGCTCGATCGTGGTGTTCTCCGCGCACGGCGTCGCCCCGTCCGTCCACGACGAGGCGCGGGCCGGGAAGCTCGCCACCGTCGACGCGACCTGCCCGCTGGTCACCAAGGTGCACAAGGAGGCCGTGCGCTTCGCCGACGAGGGATTCGACATCCTGCTGGTGGGCCACGAGGGCCACGAGGAGGTCATCGGCACCATGGGCGAGGCCCCGGACCGGATCCACCTGGTGGACGGGGCCGAGGACGTCGCCAACGTGCGGGTCCGGGACGAGTCCAAGGTGGTCTGGCTGTCCCAGACCACCCTGTCCGTGGACGAGACCATGGCCACCGTCGGCGAGCTGAAGAAGCGCTTCCCGGCGCTGGTCAGCCCGCCCAGCGACGACATCTGCTACGCCACCCAGAACCGTCAGGTCGCGGTCAAGCAGCTGGCCCCGGAGACCGACCTGCTGATCGTGGTCGGCTCCAGGAACTCCTCCAACTCCGTGCGCCTGGTCGAGGTCGGCCTGGAGTACGGCGCCAAGGCCGCCCACCTGGTGGACTTCGCCGAGGAGATCCGCGAGGAGTGGCTGGAGGGCGTCACCACGGTCGGTCTGACCAGCGGCGCCTCGGTGCCGGAGGTCCTGGTCGACGGCGTGCTGGAGTTCCTGGCGGCGCGCGGTTACGACACGGTCGAGACGGTCAAGACCGCCGAGGAGCACCTGATCTTCTCGCTGCCCAAGGAGCTGCGCCGCGACCTGCGGGCCGAGGCGGCGGGCAAGCTCTGAGCTCCCGGAAGGCCCGGCCCCACCGCACGGCGGTTCCCGGGGGCCGGGCCTTCCGCTTTCCGCAGGCCGGGCCCTTCGCTGTGCGCGGCCCGGCCTGCTCTCGTAGTTTTGTGCACAGGCTGTGGACGACTCACCGGCCGCGGACCGTCCCGGCCCGCGGCCTACGGCGGAGGGTGGACGTGATGACGGCGGTTCTCGGCGTGGACATCGGCGGCTCGGGGATCAAGGGCGCGCCCGTCGACCTCGCCCGGGGTGCGCTCGCCGAGGAGCGCCACAAGCTGCTCACCCCGCAGCCGTCCGCCCCCGGGGCCGTGGTCGCCGCCGTCCGCGAGGTGGTCCGCCACTTCGACCACCGGGGCCCGGTCGGGCTCACCTTCCCAGGGGTGGTGGTCGACGGCCGCACCCGGACGGCGGCCAACGTGGACAAGGGCTGGATCGGCCTGGACGCGGCGAGCCTCTTCAGCGCGGAGCTGGGGGTGCCCGCGACCGTCCTGAACGACGCGGACGCGGCCGGGCTGGCCGAGCTGACGCACGGCGCCGGGCGGGGGCAGTCGGGCGTGGTCCTGGTGCTCACCTTCGGCACCGGCATCGGCAGCGCCCTGTTCGTGGACGGCACGCTGGTGCCCAACACCGAGCTCGGCCACCTGGAGATGCGCGGCAAGGACGCCGAGCGCCGGGCCTCCTCGGCCGCCAAGGAGCGGCACGGGCTGGACTGGGAGGAGTGGGCCGGGCGGGTCGACGAGTACCTGGACCTGGTGGAGCGGCTGTTCTCGCCGGCGCTGGTCGTGATCGGCGGCGGGGTGAGCCGCAAGCACGAGAAGTTCCTGCCGCTGCTGAGGGAGCGCGAGGCGCGGGTGGTGCCGGCGGAGCTGCGCAACGACGCGGGCATCGTCGGGGCCGCCATGGCGGCGGCGGCCCGGGCGCAGGGCTAGAGGGCCGGGCGGTCGGGGGTTCGGCGGTCTGGGCTCGGAAGCCGGACTCGGCGGTCTGGGCTCGGAGGCCGGTCTCAGCGGGAGCGCTGGATCCGGCGCTGGGCGACGAACCGGGCGAGCACGATCAGCGCGGCCAGCCCGGTGCCGGAGAACAGCCAGCCCGCCCGCAGCGCGAGCCCGGTGGCCAGCGACACCACCTGGGCGGTGACGCCCGGGGAGTCCACCGGTTCGAGCAGCAGCAGCGCGAGGGCGAAGGCGATCGGCCCGCTGATCGGCGCGGCCAGCAGGTCCACGGAGCGCACCCGGACGGCCAGCTGGAAGCAGACCACCAGGTAGCCGAGGCCGAACAGCCAGCCCAGGCCGTCGAACAGCAGCCGGTCCACGCCCGCCACCGCGAGCGTCGCCAGCACGGCGGCCAGCCCGGTGCCGACGGCCGTCAGCCGGGTCGGCCGGCCGGTGCGGCGCCGCCCGTACGGCTGTCCGTCGCCGCGTCCGCGCAGCGGCAGCCGCAGCCGCAGCCGGGGGCCGGCCGGGCGGCCGGCGGGGGAGGGGCCGGTCACCGGGCGCAGCCGGGAGGAGGGCCCACCGGGGGCTCCGGCGGTCTCGCGGGGCCGGCCCGGACCGGGGACGGCGGCTGCGGCCGCGCCGGTCGGCGGACGGCGTCTGGGCCCTGGCGTCTGGGTACGGATGCTCTGCTCCACCCGCCCAACGTACGGTCCGATCATCGCCACACTGTGTAATGGACCGTTCAGGTCTTGCCCCGTGTCTCCTGAAGGAGTACTGATGTGATCGTCATTCAGGCTGGCTGACCTGCACGGTCGAGCCGGAACACGACGGTCACCGGATCCGTCCGAGGGTCCGGAGCACGGGGGAGAGCATGACCGATTTCACCTTCGAACGGCTCGATCACGTCCAGCTGGACATCCCGGCCGGGGCCGAGGACGGGTGCCGCGCGTTCTGGTCCGGCGTGCTCGGCATGACCGAGCTGGCGAAGCCGCCGGTGCTGGCGGCCCGCGGCGGCTGCTGGTTCCGGGGCGGCGGGGTCGAGGTGCACCTGGGGGTGACGCCGGACTTCCGCCCGTCCCGCAAGGGGCACCCGGGCATCCTGGTCCGCTCGCTGGACGCGCTCGCCGACCGCCTGACCGCGCACGGCCACCCGGTGACCTGGGACGACAACCTGCCCGGCCACCGGCGCTGCTACGCCGACGACAGCGTGGGCAACCGGCTGGAGTTCCTGGAGCCCCGGGCGGCGGCGACCGAGGAGTGAGGCGCGGCGGGGGCTGCCCGTAGACTTGGGGGTCGGCCCGTACGGTGCCGACCCAACTCCTCCAAGCCCACGGGACTGCGCTTCATGTCGCTCACGATCGGAATCGTCGGCCTGCCGAACGTCGGCAAGTCGACCCTGTTCAACGCCCTGACCAAGAACGACGTGCTGGCGGCCAACTACCCGTTCGCCACCATCGAGCCGAACGTCGGCGTGGTGGGCGTCCCGGACGAGCGGCTGGCCAAGCTCGCCGAGATCTTCGGCTCCCAGCGGATCCTCCCGGCCACCGTCGACTTCGTCGACATCGCCGGCATCGTGCGCGGTGCCAGCGAGGGGGAGGGCCTGGGCAACAAGTTCCTCGCCAACATCCGCGAGTCGGACGCGATCTGCCAGGTGGTGCGCGCCTTCACCGACCCGGACGTGGTGCACGTGGACGGCAAGGTGTCGCCCAAGGACGACATCGAGACCATCCACACCGAGCTGATCCTGGCCGACCTCCAGACCATCGAGAAGGTCCTGCCGCGGCTCCAGAAGGAGGCGCGCCTCAAGAAGGACACCGCCCCCGTGCTGGCCGCCGCCGAGGCCGCGCAGGCGATCCTGGAGACCGGCAAGACCCTCTTCGAGGCCGGCTTCGACACCACCCCGATCCGCGAGCTGCACCTGCTGACCGCCAAGCCCTTCCTCTACGTCTTCAACGTGGACGAGGACGAGCTGGCCGACGAGGACTTCAAGCAGGCCCAGCGCGAGCTGGTCGCCCCGGCCGAGGCGATCTTCCTGAACGCCAAGATCGAGTCCGAGCTGATCGAGCTGGACGACGCCGAGGCGCTCGAGCTGCTCCAGTCGATGGGCCAGGAGGAGCCCGGTCTGGCCACCCTGGCCCGGGTCGGCTTCGACACCCTCGGCCTCCAGACCTACCTGACGGCCGGCCCCAAGGAAACCCGCGCCTGGACCATCAAGAAGGGCGCCACCGCCCCCGAGGCCGCCGGAGTCATCCACACCGACTTCCAGAAGGGCTTCATCAAGGCCGAGGTGATCGCCTTCGCCGACCTGGTCGAGGCCGGCTCCACCGCCGAGGCCCGCGCCAAGGGCAAGGCCCGCATCGAGGGCAAGGACTACGTCATGCAGGACGGCGACGTGGTGGAGTTCCGCTTCAACGTGTGAGCGGTTCACGCCCCCCCCGCGTCGAACAGCCGCAACGCGCGCAGCCCGGTGAGGTCGCCGCCGTCCTCGGCCTCCCGGGCCGGCTCGGCCGCCGACCGGGCGAGCTCGGGGCGCCCGCTCAGAAAGTGTTGGGTAAGTGATCAACTCCGTGGCGTGATGCACCGGCGGTGATCTTCGCGATCGGGGCATCCGAGAAGATCACTGTCATGTGTG
>NZ_JBISAI010000015.1:123485-204783 GCF_044391605.1 Kitasatospora sp. NPDC018619 | reverse complement strand
GACACACATGACAGTGATCTTCTCGGATGCCCCGATCGCGAAGATCACCGCCGGTGCATCACGCCACGGAGTTGATCACTTACCCAACACTTTCTGACCCGCCGCCCCGCCTGACCGGTCGGATTCGCCCGACCCGCCTGACCGTCGGCCCCGGCCGGGCCGACGGCCCGCCCGCCGGCACCCGCGCCCCGCGCGCACCGCCCCGGGGCGGCTCCTCCCCGTCGCAGACCCCCACTGCGCACCCCCCCAGTCACCCGTCAGGTGCCGGCTTCCCCCGTGCCGGCACCTGACGGGCCGTCGGCATGCCCGGCGGCCGTCCGCGCCGTGCCGCCGCCACGCCGCAGGGGTGCGCCGGATTGACGCCGGGGTGCCCCCGGGCCGTCCCATGGCGCCCCGGCCGGGGCGGGGAAGCCGTTGGTGACACGGGGGCCGCAGGGGCGAACGGATGTTCCCGGAGTTGATGGGGCCGCGGGGGTGCGATAGGAGAGATTCACCCTATCGGGGGGTAGTCAGCCGCTCTGCGGGCTCCGTCGGGCCCCGATGATCTAGGGTTCCGGATGGGCCGCCGGGAGACGGTGGTCGCCTTTCGCGTCAATCGCCAACGCCCCCACCGATAAACGGATCTGATGATCCGTCATGGCATGCGTCAGGGCGGGCCGGTGTGCCCCTGTACGCGTGAACCGATCACAGGAATGGAGAGCCCTGCCGATGACCGTGGACACGAGCCCGGAGGCAGTGCAGGCCAAGCAGCAGAGCCTTGCGACGGCTGCTGCCCGGAACCTTGCCACCACGACCAAGTCCGCACCGCAGATGCAGGAGATCACCTCCCGCTGGCTGCTCAAGGTGCTCCCCTGGGTCCAGGCGGCCGGTGGCGCCTACCGCGTCAACCGCCGGCTCACCTACGCCGTCGGCAACGGGGTGGTGGAGTTCATCAAGACCGGCTCCCAGGTCCGGGTGATCCCGGCCGAGCTGGGCGAACTGGCGCTGCTGCGCGGTTACGAGGACGAGGAGGTCCTCACCGCGCTGGCCGACCGCTGCCAGCAGCGGGACTTCGGCCCCGGCGAGGTGCTCACCACCCAGGGCGAGGCCGCCGACAGGATCTTCCTGATCGCGCACGGAAAGATCAACAAGATCGGCACCGGCAAGTACGGCGACGACACCGTGGTCGGCGTGGCGGGCGACGGCGACCGCTTCGGCGACGACGCGCTGCTGAACCCGGACGCCGTCTGGGAGTTCACGGCCAAGACCGCCACCTCCGGCGTCGCGCTGACGCTGAGCCGGGCGGACTTCGCCGCCGTCCGGGACAACGCGCCCGGCCTCCAGGAGCACCTCCGGGGCTTCCTGGCCCTGCCGCTCCAGGCGCAGAACGAGCGCGGCGAGGCCGAGATCGCCATGTCGGCCGGTCACCACGGGGAGTACGAGCTGCCCGGCGCCTTCGTGGACTACGAGCTGAAGCCGCGCGAGTACGAGCTGAGCGTCGCGCAGACCGTCCTCAAGGTCCACACCCGCGTCGCCGACCTGTACAACCAGCCGATGAACCAGACCGAGCACCAGCTGCGGCTGACCATCGAGGCCCTGCGCGAGCGCCAGGAGCACGAGATCGTCAACAACCCGGAGTTCGGCCTGCTCAACAACGCCGACTTCGACCAGCGCATCCAGACCCACTCCGGCCCGCCCACCCCGGACGACCTGGACGAGCTGCTCAACCGCCGCCGCGACCCCGACTACCTGCTCGCCCACCCGCGGACCATCGCCGCGATCGGCCGGGAGTTCAACGCCCGCGGGCTGTACCCCACCCACGTCGACCTCGGCGGGCAGCAGGTGCCGGCCTGGCGCGGGGTGCCGATCCTGCCGTGCAACAAGATCCCGATCACCAAGGAGAACACCAGCTCGATCCTGGTGATCCGGGTCGGCGAGGACAACCAGGGCGTCATCGGCCTGCACCAGACCGGCATCCCGGACGAGTACCAGCCGTCGCTGTCGGTCCGTTTCATGGGCATCGACGAGAAGGCGATCATCTCGTACCTGGTCAGCGCCTACTACTCGGCCGCCATCCTGGTGCCGGACGCGGTCGGCGTGCTGGAGAACGTGGAGATCGCGCACCGCCGCGGCTGAGCGGGTGGAACGGCGAGCAGGGGCCGTAACCGGTCGGCTCGATGATCGTTTGACCTGAAGACGGACGGCCCGCCCCCTCGATGGCGGGCCGTCCGCCTGACCGCATCTGATCATTTCCGGTCGCACTCGATGGAGTTTCCGTCGGGAGAGCGACCGGATTCGACTGTTCATCCATGCTGCTCATTTCCCAGCGGCCGGTCGGCCCGAGCCCGATCCGTCCTCTCCGGACGGTCCGAGAGGTGTGTGGAGCCCATGCCCCAGCTTCGGCAGATCCGCCGGATACCGCCCGGTCACGGCGGGGGCGCGGCGCCCGGGCGGCGGGTGCGGCTGGCCGGTGCGGCGGCCGGTGTGGTCGCCCTCTGCGCGCTGGCCGCCGGCGCGAGCGCGTCCGGAGCCGGGAAGCCCGGCTGGCACCCGCCCGAGCCGGCGGTGGACATCTGCGTGTGCAGTGAGACCGGCATGTCGATGTCGGTCCGGCCGAGCGGGCAGGTGAGCGTCGGCGTGGACGTGGACGTGGACGTCCAGGCCGGCGTCACACCGGGCGCCGGGCCGGGGCAGCACTGGTCCAGGCCCCCGCACTGGCACCACCCCTGCCATCCCCACGAGCCCACGCCGAAGCCCACTCCGACGACGACATCCCGCCCGACCGGGCCCAGGCCCACCGCGCCGCACTTCCCCTCGCCCTCGCTGCCCTCGCCCCACGACCCCCTGCCGTCCTTCTCGCTGCCGTCCTTCTCGTTGTCCGCCCTTCCCGCGCCCTCGCGGCCGGAGGGGTTGCGGAGCGCGTCCGCTCGGCCGACCGGGGCGCAGGCCGCCGCCGGGCAGGGGGGCCCGGGCCATGACCACGACGGGTCCGAGGACGACGGGTACCAGGACGGCGACGACGGTCACGGCGGCGACGGGCACGGTGACCACGGCTGGCACCATCACCACCATCACCACCACCCGTGCCCGAGCCCGAGTCCGAGCCCGTCGCCGAGCCCCTCCCCGTCGCCGAGCCCCAGCCCGAGTCCCTCCCCGTCGCCCACCCGCACGCCGAGCCCCTCCCCGTCGCCCACCCGCACGCCGAGCCCCACACCGACGCCCACACCCACGCCCACACCGACGCTGACCCCCACTCCGACCCCGACGGCCACCCCGTCGCCGTCGCCGAGCCCGAGCCCGAGCCCCAGCCCCAGCCCGAGCCCGAGCCCGACGGTGACCCCGAGCCCGACCCCCACGCCGTCGCCGTCCCCGTCGCCGGCCAGCCCGACACCGGCTCCCACCCCCTCGCCCGCGTCGCCCGCGCCCCCGGCCTCCCCGGCAGCGCCCGCACCCACGCCCGCGCCGGTGCCACCGGCCCCAGCCCCGCCAGCCCCGGCCCCGGCCCCGCCAGCCCCGGCCCCAGCCCCGCCGGCCCCGGCCCCGCCGGCCCCAGCCCCGGCGGCACCCGTACCGGTGGTGCCGGTACCGGCCGCCCCGGCCCCCACGCCGCCGGCCCCCACGCCGGCGGTTTCCGTCCCCACGCCGCCGGCCCCCAGCCCGGCCGTCGTCAACCCGGTGACCCCGAGCCCCGCCGCCTCACCGAGCTCGGCGCGACCGAGCCCGCTCTGGCCGACCCCGTCCGCGCGGCCGACCTTCCACCCCCGGGGGGTGAAGCCCGCGCTCTCCCCGCCGACCCACCACGGGACCCCGACGATCACCGTGCTGCTGGTGATCATGGTTCCCGGCGTGGTCGCCGCAGTGGCCCTGCGCCCGGGCAGGGGCCGGGGCGGCGGCCGGTCGGGCCGCTCCTGACGCGGTTCCCGGCCGGTCCGCGGGCCCGGTCGTCCTGTCACAAGTCCTGCCAGAGAAGGGAGTTCCCATGTCCGAGTGGGTGGCGTTGACCGTCGCCATGGCGTCGGCCGTCGCCGTGGTGGTGGTGATCCTGCTGCTGAGGCGCCGTCGAATGGGCGTCGAGGAGAGCACTGACGAGACCCCGGACGTCATCGAGTACATCACCATGATGATCGGGGTGGTCTACGCGATCGTCCTCGGTCTCGCCATCGCGGGTGTCTGGGAGGCGCGCGGTGCCGCCCAGGGCGACCTGTTCAACGAGGCGCAGTCGCTGCGCCAGGTGAGCGACCGCGCGGTGATCTACCCGGCGGAGTTCCGGGACCAGGTCCGGGCCGACGTGGACGCCTACGTCTCGTACGTGGTGAACACCGAGTGGAGCTACATGCAGGAGAACGGCGGGATCACCGACAAGGGCGACCAGCTGCTGCGGAAGCTCCAGACCGACGTCGCCACCCGCCCGCCCGCCTCCGACGTGGAGTCGGGGGCCTACCAGTCGATGAACGACCTGATCGGGCAGGCCTCCGAGGCCCGGAACTCGCGCGGGCAGAACGCCGGTCCGACGATGCCGGGCGTGGTCTGGTTCGGGCTGATCGGCGGTGCGGTGGTGACCATCGGCATGCTGTTCGCGCTCCAGATCCGGAACACGCCCAGGGAGCTGATCCTGGCCCTCTGCTTCAGCGTGCTGATCGCCTTCGCGCTGTTCATGATCTGGGACTTCGACAACCCGTTCGCGCGGAGCGTCTCGGTGACCACCCAGCCGTTCGAGGACCTCTTCCCCTCGCTCTTCGGCTGAGCGGGCCGACGGGGGCGCGGAGCGCTCCCGGAACGGCGGACGGCCCGCGCGGAGTGTCCGCGCGGGCCGCCGACCGTAGCCGGTGGGCGGTCAGCGAAGGCTGCTGTCCATCGCGTTGAGCATGGTGGCGGAGGCGTCGTCGTTCTCCAGGGAGAAGGCGAACAGCCCGGCCAGGCCCTTGCTCTTGGCGTAGGCCCCGCGCGCCTGGACGGCCTGCGGGGTGTCACCGGTCCAGAAGTTGGTGCCGTCGTAGACCCAGCTGCTCTCGGTGACCGGGTCCCAGTGGGTCTGCGCCGCCGTCGGGTTGAGCTCCTTCCAGGCGGCCAGGCCGGCCTCCTGGCTCAGCGGCTTCTTCGCCGTCGGGCCGGTCGCGCTCTGGTAGAGGCCGAAGTCGGAGCCGGCCGGGACGCCCGTCCAGCCGCGCCAGTAGAACGGGATGCCCAGCACGATCTTGTTCGCCGGGAAGCCGCCGGGGACGCCGTACTCGGGCAGGCCGGTGGTGTACGCGGCGAGGGTGGTGTCCACGTTGTACTTGCGGGTGCCCGGGGTGATCGGCGTGGTCGGGTCGGCCGGGCTGTCGTGCAGCGGGTCCTGGTGGTTCGTCGGGCCCGTGGCGTCCCAGGCCCCGTGCATGTCGTAGGACATCACGTCGGCGAAGTCCAGGTAGGCGCCGATCTTGTCGGTCTCCAGCTGGGCGATCTTGTCCTGGCCGCTGGGCAGTGCGGCGGTCAGCAGGTAGCGCTTGCCCTGGGCGGCGCCGAGGGCGTCCAGCTGGGTGCGGAACTCCTTGAGCAGCAGGGTGAAGTTCTGCTTGTCGGCCGCGGAGTAGTGGTTGCCGGTGTGGCCGCCGGCCGAGCCCGGGTACTCCCAGTCGAGGTCCACGCCGTCGAAGAGGCCCGCGGCCGAGGCGGGGCCGCCGGAGGCGTCACCGGCCACGCCGGTCGGCAGGTTCCCCTTGAGGAACATGTCGACGCAGGAGGAGACGAAGGCCTTGCGGGAGGAGTCGGTGGCCGCGGCGTCCGAGAAGTACTTGGAGTACGTCCAGCCGCCGATCGAGATGGTGAACCGCAGGTTCGGGTACTTGGCCTTCAGCTGGCGCAGCTGGTTGAAGTTGCCCTTGAGCGGCTGCTCCCAGGTGTCGCTGCTGCCGTCCACGCTGGTGGCGCCGCTGTAGTCGGCCTGGTAGTCGGCGTAGGCGTCGCCCGCGCCGTCACCGGCGTTCGGGTTGGACTCGTTGGCCGAGTCGGAAGCCTTGACGGCCTGGAAGCAGGTGAACCTGGTGGGGTCGATGTTGGCGAACGCGTAGTGGACGACGTCCAGCTTGGCCGCCGCGCCGCTGGTGTCGACGTTCTTCGCGTTGTACGCGTTCTCGTAGACGCCCCACTGGTCGAAGTAGGCCGAGCGGATCGGCTGCTGGGCGGGCGCGGCCGCGGTCGTGGTGCTCACCGGCGCGGACTGGGCGGAGGCGTGGCTGCCGGAGTACCCCTGGACGCTGAAGGTGTAGCTCCGGCCCGGGAGCAGCGAGCTGACCGCGACGGAGGTGCCCATCGAGGTGGCGACCAACTGGCCGTTGGACCACACCTTGTAGGCGATCGGGCCGTCCCCGCTGGTGAGGGTGGAGGGCTGCCAGGTGAGGACCACCGCGTTGGACGTCGTCCGGGTGACCGCGAAGCCGGTCGGGGTGGTGACCTTGCCGTCCCCGGCCGGGCCGGTCGCGGTGGCCGTCGGGGTCGGGGTGGTGGTCGTGGGCGTGCCGGACGGGCTGCCGGTGGCCGTCGGGGTGCCGGTGGCGGTGGGGCTGCCGCTCGCGGTCGGGCTCGCGGTGGCCGTCGGGGTGCCGGTGGGGCTGGGGCTGGCGGTCGCCGTCGGGCTGGCGGTGGAGGTCGGCCCGGCCGGGCCGGTCAGCGTGAGGTCGTCGGCGTAGTAGGTGCCGGTGCCGTACCAGCCGTGGGTGAAGACCGTGACGGAGGTCGTGGTGGCGCCGGTGGTGAAGGTGGTGCTCAGCTGGTTCCAGCCGGTCGCCCCCGGGGTCCAGACCGAGGAGTTGACGCCGGTGCCGGTGGCGCCCAGGTAGACGTAGCTGCCCTGGACCCAGCCCGCCAGGGTGTACGTGGTGTTCGGCTGGACGGTGACGGTCTGCTGGCACTGCGCGGCGTCCGAGGCCGAGGCGGCGCCGCTGAGCGCGCGGCTCCCGCCGTGCACCGGGGTGGTGACGACGGACCCGTTGGAGCAGGTCCAGCCGGCCAGGGTGCCGGTCTCGAAGCCGCCGTTGGCCAGCAGGTTGACCGGGGCGGCGGAGGCGGAGCCGAAGGTCAGGGCGAGGGCGGCGCCGCTGGTGGTCAGGGTGGCGGCCAGGGCCAGCGCGGTGGCCCTTCTGCGCTGGGCGGCCCGGCGGCCGGCGCGCTCCCCGGTGGGGTGAGCGGGCCGTGCGGGCAGGACACGGTCGTGCATGCGGTGGGTCCTCCGGATGTGTGGGGGTTCCGGCGGTGCGGTGGCCCGGGTGGGCCGAGGGAGCCGGCCCGGGCGCGGTGGGGGCGCGCGGGCTGGTGGTGCCTGCGGACGAGCGGTGCGCGGACCCGGCGGGCGGCCGACCCGTGCACGTCACGAGTGAACAGATTGGACTGGACCAATATTCGCCGTCAAGGGTGTCCGCCCGCCGGACGGTTCCCTGCCGGGCCGGCGGCGGCCGGGTAGGTTGGCCGGTACGAGCAGGCCCGTCGAACGGAGGAGGCGCGATGGACAGCCAGGACTGGGACGACCGCTACGCCGCGAGCGAGCTGGTGTGGGGCGCCGCGCCCAACCAGTGGGTGGTCCGCGAACTGGCCGGACGCACCCCCGGCCATGCGCTGGACCTGGCCGCCGGCGAGGGCCGCAACGCCATCTGGCTGGCCGCCCAGGGCTGGGAGGTCACCGGCCTCGACTTCTCCGCCGTCGCCCTGGAGCGCGCCGAGCGGCTCACCGCCGACCTGCCCGACGCAGTCGCCGACCGGCTCACCTGGCGCCACGGCGACGCCCGCGCCTTCGAGGCCCCCGCCGCCGGCTACGACCTCGTCCTGGTCGCCTACCTCCAGCTCTCCGCCGCCGACCGCCGGGCCGCGCTGCGCCGCGCGGCCGACGCACTCAGCCCCGGCGGCACCCTGCTGGTCGTCGGGCACGACCTGAGCAACCTCACCGAGGGCGTCGGCGGTCCGCAGGATCCGGCCGTGCTCTTCACCCCGGAGGACGTCCTGGCCGACCTCGCCGACCGGGGGCTGCGCACCGTCCGGGCCGAGCGGGTGCACCGGACGGTCGGCGGCGAGCCGGGCCACAGGGGCGCCGACGGCGAGGGCGGAGGCGGGGCCGCCAGGGTCGCGGTGGACGCGCTGGTGCGGCTGGAGCGCGGCGCCGGGTAGCGGGCCGGCCGGGCCGCCACCCGGCGCCCCCGGCCGTCCGGCGGCGGCCGATCCACCGTGCGATGTACGGTAGTTGACGACTCGTCAACTACCGTGTGGGGCATGAGGACTCGCACGCTTCCGGCGGCCCTGGTGGCCGCCGCGCTGCTGCTGGCCGGGTGCGGCGGACGGGATCCCGGCTCCGGTGCCGCCGACCGGGCCGGCCCCGGGCCGACCGGCGGGCCGACGACCGGTGCGCCCGCGACGGGTGCGCCGGCGACCGGTGACCTCGCCGCCGGTGACCCCGCCGCCGGTGACCCCGCCGCCGGGGGCCCGACGGCGGGCGGCACCGAGCGCCGGGCCGACGGCGCCCGGCTGCTCTACCGGGCCGGCGGCGGCCGCAGTGCGCAGAACCCGGCCTTCGCCCCCGACGGCCGCTCGGTGCTGCTGACCGAGTTCAGCGGGGGCTACAACCGGGGCGCGGCCGCCCTCGGCATCCTGCCGTTGGACGGCGGGGCGCCGCGCACCGTGGTGGAGGATCCCGACAAGGCGGCCGTCAACCTGCCCGGCAGCAGCTGGAACGCAGCCGTCGGTGCCTTCGCCTTCGCCACCGACCGGGAGTCCGAGCACGACGAGGTCTGGCTGATGCGGCCGGACGGCGCCCCCGAGCGGGTCACCAGGCACGCCGACGGCAGCGGCTACAGCGAGCCGAGCTTCTCCCCGGACGGCGAGTGGATCGTCTTCCAGCGGAGCCCGGAGCCGGAGCGCGCCGCCGGGCGGGGCGACGCCGCCGGGCAGGACGACGCCGCCGAGCAGGGCGCGCTCTGGAAGGTCCGCCGCAGCGGCGGCGCGCCCGTCCTGCTGGTCGACGGCCGCAGCACCGGGACCGACAACCGGCAGCCGAACTGGTCCCCGACGGGCGACCGGATCGTCTTCCAGCGGCGGAGCGCGGGCCGCGAGGACTGGTCGCTGTGGACGGTGGACGCGGACGGCGGCGGGCTGCGGAAGGTCGTCGACGCGCCGGGGGAGCACACCGACCCGAGCTGGTCGCCGGACGGCCGCTTCCTGGTCTTCTCCTCCACCCTGGGCGGCCTGCCGAACGCCCAGGTCTTCGTGGTGGACGCGGCCGGCGGCCCTCCCGTCCGGGTGACGAGGGACGACACCGCCTACGACGGCGCGCCCAGCTGGTCTCCGGACGGGCAGTGGATCGCCTTCGAGTCCGCCCCGGGCGGCGAGGCCAACCCCGCCGCCCTGTGGCGCATCCCGGCGCCGTCCGGCCGCAGCGGGCCTTGACCGACGGTGATCGTCACCACCGAGTACTGGGCGACGGTCAGCGGCACGCTGACCGTCGCGCCGGTGACGGTGTACGGCACGGCCCTGGGAGCCGGGTCGGTGCCGTCCGGGCTCGCGACCGTGACGGCGGTGACGCCCGCCCCGTCCGGGAGCGCGTAGGAGAGCGTGCAGTTGGTGGAGGTGCTGCGGAACGCCGCGGGGGAGTCGCCGAAGTTGGTGAAGTTCACCAGGTGGACGACGGTGTCGGCGCCGAGCCGCCGGGCGTCCAGGAAGATCCGGCGGTCTCCGGCCAGGGTGACGGCCGGCGGGGCGGACTCCCGGACGGCGGCGAGCAGTTGGTCCGCCGAGGCCTGGTCGGTCCTGGTGAGGTAGCTCAGCCCGGGCAGCGCCTTGACGTACCAGCAGGTGCCGCTGCCGAAGGCGTTCTTCCGGGTGGCGGGCAGCGGGTCGGCCCGGCGCAGGCCGAGGACGTCGGAGAGCGCGAACTCGTCGCGTCGGCCGCCCAGTTCGTCCAGTGCGGTGGGGGCCGGGCCGGTGATCACGATGGTGCCCCCGGCCGAGACGAAGGCGCGCAGCAGCGACGCCTCGGTGTCCGAGACCGCCTGGAGGTTGGGCAGCAGCAGGACCTTGAACCGGGCGAGGTCGTCGGCGGTCAGGCCGGGGCTGGGCACCGTGTCGAAGGGCACGTGGGCGTAGACCAGCGCCTTGACGGTGCCCCGGAACTCGCCGAGCCAGGGCAGCGAGGCGCAGCTCATCTGGGGGTCGTCGCCGCCCCACCAGTCGGTGACCCCGGCCGGCGCCGTGGCGTTGACGTACATCCCGTTGCCCTCGCCCGGGGCCACGTAGTCCCGGGAGGGCGCCGAGTGGTAGACGCCGACCTGCGCGATGGGGGCCGGGTCGTAGAGCTTCGCCTGGTTGACGCGCACGAAGCGGTACATCCGGGTGCGCATCGCGGCGTCCACGGTGTCGTTCTTGAACGGCGTCTTCACCTCGTACGGGTTGCAGCCGGCCGCGATCAGCTGGGACATCACCAGCGAGGCGTCGTCGGCCTGCCAGCCGTAGGAGAACGCCCAGGCGGGCTTGGTGCCGCTGGCGGCGCGGGCGTACTTGTACATGGAGATCAGACAGACCCAGTCCGAGGCGGTGGCGTGCCGCATCCCGTCGTAGTTGCCGAGGATGTCCACCTCCCAGACCTGGCTGACGGCGCCGGGGGCCTGGCGCAGGTAGCCGCCGTCCAGGCCGATCGAGGTGGCGTAGCGGTAGTCCATCGACACGGTCTCGACGAAGGTGACCAGGTCGGGGTTGACGGAGCGGCCCGCCTCGGCGATGTCCAGCTGGAACCGGAGCAGGTTGCGGTGGCGCCACTCGACGTAGCGGCGGAAGACCGGGTCGGCGTAGTTCGCGGCCTTGGGCAGGTCCAGGCCGGTGTCGGCCTTGAACGCGGCGGCGCCCCAGCTGGAGGCGTCGCACCAGGAGAGCACGCCGTCGAAGTAGATCGGCACGTCCGGCCAGATGCCGTCGACACCGGTCGCGGCCACGCCCTTGACCCGCTTGAGGTAGTAGTCCCGCCAGGGCGAGTCGGGGCTGAGCCAGACGCTCTCGTCGCCCGGGTCGACCCAGACCACCACGCTGCCGTAGAAGACGTTCGGCTTGCCGGCGAGGTCGCGCTGCACCCAGTTCTTGCCCTGGTCGTTCTTGTAGAAGGAGCGGCCCTTCTCGCCGCCGGGGGAGATCAGCTCCAGCGACGGGTAGTACATGACGACCTTGAGGCCGGCCGCGTGGGCCAGGCCGGTGAACTGCTTCACCTCGGCCATGTGGGCGGCGAACTGGGCGTCGGTGAGCCAGTCGGAGAGCAGGGTGTCCAGCTCGATGACGCTGACCTCCTGCGCCTTGAGGGCGTCCACGGTGCCCTGCATGTCGGCGGGCTCGTTGAAGGTGCCGTCGGCGATCCGGGCGTAGCGGGCCCAGTCCGGCCAGGCCGGTGCGGTGGTGGCGGGGCGCGGCGCGGCGAGCCGGGGGCAGAGGCCGTCGTACGTCGCCGAGCCGAAGTCGGTGTCCGGGGCCGGGGCGGCCCAGGCCGCGCCGCCGGGCAGCAGCCGGACGGTGGCCAGTGCGCCGCCGGCGCCGAGGCCGGCCCGGAGCAGTCCGCGCCGGCCGAGCCGGGAGCCCCCGGGGCGCCGCGGCGTCGCGTGCGGTGCGGTTCCTTCGTGCTGCTCGGGTCCTTCGTGCGGTGCGGTTCCTTCGTGCTGCTCGGGTCCTTCGTGCTGCTCGGGCATGGTGGTCCCCCCAGCGTGAGCGGGCCGGCGCCGGTCGGCCGGGCCCGGGAACGGTCGTGAGCACGGCGAGTCGCGGGCACTGCGGGTCGCGGGCGAGGCGGGTCGGGCGCGCCGTGACGGGTCCGCGGACGGCGTGCCGTCGCCGCCGGGCGCCGTCCCGGAGCCGACCCTAGACCGTGCGCCGCCCCGGTCGTCCGTTCACGCCCCACGGCTACGCCAGACGTCGGACCGCCCGTTCCCCCAGGGTGCGGACCGTCGTCGGGGTGAGGGCCGGGGGAGTTCGGGGTAGGGGGACCGCAGAGCGCCGTCGATGATCACAAATTCTCTACAGTGCTGTAGATTCGCGGCACGGGCGGTGGCAGAACGAGGAGGACGCGGTGAGCGTTTCGCTGGCCAAGGGGCAGAAGATCAGCCTGGAGAAGCCGGGCGGTGGGCAGCTGAGCCTGGTCCGGATGGGCCTCGGCTGGAAGGCGGCGGAGCGCAAGGGCTTCCTGGCCAAGCTGCTCGCCGCCGGGCGGGAGATCGACCTGGACGCCTCGGCGGTGCTGTTCGCCCAGGGGCGGCCGGTGGACGTGGTCTTCTTCCAGCACCTCAACAGCAACGACGGCTCCGTCCGGCACAGCGGGGACAACCTGGTCGGCGGCGCGGGCGACGCGACCGACGACGAGTCGATCACGGTCGACCTGACCGCGGTGGCCGCCGAGGTCGACCAGATCGTCTTCACCGTCAACTCCTTCACCGGGCAGACCTTCCAGGAGGTCGAGGCGGCCTTCTGCCGGCTCGTGGACGAGACCACCGGCGTCGAGCTGGCCCGCTACACGCTCACCGGCGGCGGCCCGTACACCGCCCAGGTCATGGCCAAGGTGCAGCGCACGGCGACGGGCTGGCAGATGACCGCGATCGGCCAGCCGGCCAGCGGGCGGACCTTCCAGGACCTGATGCCGGAGCTGGTCAAGCACCTCTGACCGCCGCGCGCCGGTTCCGGCACCGGGCGTCAGCCGACGTCACGGCGCCGGAACCCGGCCGGGACCAGGGCGACCAGGGCCGCCGCGACCGGGCAGAGCGCGGCCAGCGGCGTCCAGTCCGTCGCGGCCGCCCGGAGCCGGGGCACCCGGTCGTACGGGGAGAGCGCCGCCAGGCCCGCGGGGAGGTCGAGCAGGGGCCCCGGGTGCCGGATGCCGTCCCGGGTCTTCTCCTGCCTGATGGCGGGGGAGAGCGGGGTGCTCGCCTCCGCGGAGCTCTCCGAACGGCTGAGGATCAGCCCGGCCGCCGTCTTCGGGGCGATGCGGGACCTGGTCCGGGTCGGTCTCGTCGCCAGGGAGCGCGAGCCCGGCTCCCGGCGGGACCGCTACCGGGTGCTCGACGACGCCTGGTTCGAGTCGCTGCCCCGGCGCGACGAGAACCTGCTGCGCTGGGTCCGGGTGCTGCGCGAGGCGAGGCCACCGTCGGGACGGGCTCCGCGGCGGGGAGCGGCCGGCGGAGAGCGCGGCCTTCTTCGAGTTCATGGTCGACGAGCGACACGGGACGCCGGTCCGCCGGCGCGAGCACCGCGCGGCCGGGGAGCGGGAGGCACGGGCCCGCGCCGGCCGGGGGGCCGGGGCGCGGTCCCCGGTGCGGGAACCGCGCCCCCCGGCTCACTTCGTCGGGGCGGCCGACGGCGAGAACGCGGCGCTGGGGGTGGCGGGAGCGCCGCTCGGGGTCTGCGTCGCGGTCGGGTCCGGGGTGGGGCAGCCCGGCAGGGGCGTCGCCGTCGGGCTGCCGGTCGGCGTGGCGGCCGGGGACGGGGACCCCGTCGGGGTGGGCGCGCCGGACGGCGACCCGGTGGGCGTGGCCGTCGGGTCCGGGCAGGCGGTGGGCGTGCCCGTCGGGGTGCCGGTCGGCGTGCCGGTCGGGGTGGTCGTGGGCGTGCCGGTCGGCGTGGCCGTCGGGGAGGCGCCGCCGCTCGGGGTGGTCGTCGGCGTCGCCGTGGGCGAGGTCGAACCGCCGGGCGTGGGTGCGACGGTGGCGCTCGGGCTCGGCGACGGCTGGGCGCTCGGCGACTGCTCCGGGGCGGGTGTGACCGGGACGGTCGGCTGCGGCTCCGTGCCGGGCGTGGTGCCGGTGCCCGCGCCCGGACCGCCGGTGGGCAGGCCCGGCAGGCCCGGCAGGCCCGGCAGGCCCGGCAGGTACGGCGTGGGCAGCGGGGAGGGCGGCACCGGGGAGCCGGGCCGGTTCGGGACGGTCGTCACCGTGCCGCTGCCGTAGTGCGCCATCCAGTTGCGCACCGTCCGCAGGTACTCGCCCGAGTTGTTGTAGCTGAGCACCGCCCGGTCGAGCTGCGCCGGGTCGGCGAGGTCGCGCCCGCCCGCGCACAGGTATCGGCCGGCCGCCTCGGCGGCGTCGAAGACGTTGTTCGGGTCGGCCTTGCCGTCGCCGTTGGCGTCCACGCCCCAGGCGGCCCAGGTGGAGGGGATGAACTGCATCGGGCCGACGGCGCGGTCCCAGCGGGAGTCGCCGTCGTAGCGGCCGCCGTCGGTGTCGGGTATCGCGGCGAAGCCGTTGCCGTCCAGGGCCGGGCCGAGGATCGGCGTCAGCGTCGTCCCCGCGGCGTCCACCCGGCCGCCGTTGGCCTGGCCGGACTCGACCTGGCCGATCGCGGCGAGCAGCTGCCAGGGCAGGTGGCAGCCCGGCGAGCGCTGCGCCAGCGAGGCCTCGGCCTGGCGGTAGGCGGCGAGCACGGTGGCGGGCAGCGCGGGGCCGGTGGCCGCGAAGGGCCCGGCCGAGGACAGGCCGGGCAGCGTGCCGGGCGGCTGGGGCAGCAGGACGGTGCCGCCGCCGTCGGCCGGCACGCCGGTGCCGAAGGTGCCGGGGAACTCCGTGGAGGCACCGGCTCCCGGCAGCGAGCGGCCGGCGTCCTGGCCGTCGGCGCCGGCCGCCTGGCCGGCGTCGGCGGCCGCGACCGGGGCGAGCCCGAGGCCCGTCACCTGAGAGCCGGTCAGCGCGGCCAGCGCCGCGAAGGCCGCCGCCGTCCCCGTGACCCGCTTGCCGATCCGGACCTTCCGCCCGCCCCCGGCCTTGCCGATCCGCACCGTCATCCGCTACCCCTCCCCGTCGCCGTCCGGACCCTCCCGGAACGGTTGAGCTGCCGTCATCGTCCCCGCCCGGTCGAGGGCGGGGCCCGCTGCCGGGACGATTAGTATCACGACGATCTGACAGGGACAGGGTGGCCGGGGGGCGGACCGGGGCCCTCCGAGGGGTAAACGCTGCACCTCAGCGGGGGTGCGGCCGGGCGCCGCGCCGTCCCGGGGCCGCGCCGCGTACCGTCTCCCCGCCGCGGCCCGTGGGCAACTGCCGTTCCGGTACGGAAAGTTGACCGGGGAACCAACGGCGGTGGGACGGGCGCTTCCGGGCGCCGGACCGGCGGTCCGGGGCACGGGGGTGGTGCGGGCCGGGCGCTTCGGGCCCCCCGGCGCCGCCCGCCCCCCGTCCCCCTGACCTGCCGGAACGCCGCAGGACGGGCACGGCGCCCTCTACCAGGACGGGCGGCCGGGCGCCAGGGGACGGCCCCGACTCGGCCCTGGACGGGTGACGTTCTGGTGAAAATGGGCATGCCAGGAAGCACCGCCCGGCATGCTGTGGCGCGTGATGATGCGGATGGAGGTCCAGACCGTGAGCCCGAACCTGCCGGAGACCCTCACCGAGGGAGCGGTCGTCCTGCCGGCTCCCCCCCGGGTGGTCGACGACCTGGCCCGTGACCTGACCCAGGCCGCCGCGGCCGTCCGGGCGGTGTCGCGCACCCGCCGCTCCGGCGGGGACGTCGCGGTCGCCGCGTACACCGCCGTGGTCTGCACCGGGCGTTCGGCCGCCGCCGCACTGGAGGAGGCCGCCGCGTGGTGCCGGCAGGCCCCCGAGGCCGAGGTGCACTCGCTGGCCTGGGCGCGGGTGCCGGGGCACCGCGAGGACGTCCACGAGTACCGCGTCACGATGGCCGTCAGCTTCCCCGACGGCGAGACCGGGGAGCACCTCGGCGACACCCACCACGCGTGCCGCTGACGGCATATCATCGCCCCCATGGTCGATGGGGGTACGAACGAGATGGCGCAGGATCCGAGCGCGGACCCGGACGGCACGGTCGCGGGGGAGCGCCCCGACGGCCCGCGGGAGCTCTCGCGGGCCGCCGCCGTCGCGGCCACCGTGCTCGCGGCGGCCTGCGGCGCCGCGGTCCTGCTGGCGGTGTTCCACTGGCTCGGGTGGGGCATCCCGTGGGTCGGCTGGCTCGTCGCCAAGGCCGGGATCAAGCTCGCCGTCGGGGGCTTCGCCGGGCTGGCCGTCGGCCTCGCCTGGTTCCGGGCCAGGCTGGGGGCGTGGCGCCGGGGCTGACCGGGGCCGGGCCGGCGGCCCGCCGGCGTATCGGCCCGGTGGCGTACCGGCCCGGTGGCCTGGTGGGTCAGCCGGCCTGCGGGGGCGGGCAGGTGAGGTCGTGCTCGGGGGCGGTGTCCTCCAGCAGGTAGCGCTCCACCACCCCGCTGACGCAGGCGTCGGAGGTGGGGTACTGGCCGTGGTCGCCGTTCCCGGTGACGGTGACCAGCCGGGAGCCGCGCAGCGCGCGGTGGGCGCCGAGCGCCGCCTCGTAGGAGGTCACCGGGTCGTGGACCGAGTTGAGCATCAGGGTGGTCGGCAGGTGCGCGCCGGTCACCGTGACCCGGGGCGCCGGGGCCACCGGCCAGGCGGCGCAGACCGCGGAGAAGGCGAGCGTCCGGGCGCCGACGAGAGGGAAGCGGGCGGTGTTCTCGGCACTGCGCCCGACCCAGGTGTCCAGGTCCCTGGTCCACGGGGTGTCGTTGCAGGTCACCGAGAAGTACTCGGCGAGGAACTCCGGGCTGAGGTAGCTGTCGAAGGCCTTCGCCGCTGCCGCGCGGGTGGCCGGGTCGGCGCCCTGCCAGTCGTCCAGGGTGACCAGCAGCCGGGCCAGGTCGGGGTAGTTGGCGGCCCGGTAGAGCGCCGAGATGGCGACGTTGTCCAGCTGGTTCGGGCCGATCGTCACCGTGCCCTCGACGACGGGCGCGTCGTGCAGGGCGGCCCGCCGCCGCTCCCAGTGCGCCCGCACCTGCTCCGGCGTGGCGCCCCAGTGGTAGGTGGCGTCCCGGGCCGCGAGCCAGGGCAGGAACTCCTCGTCGAAGCTGCGCTGGAAGCTGGCCGGCTGGCCCAGCTCGAACGCCTCCCAGGTGCCGTCGAAGCCGACGTTGCTGTCCAGCACCATCCGTTCCACCCGGTGCGGGAAGAGCGTCCCGTAGTAGGCGCCGACCATCGAGGCGTAGGACGGGCCGAAGTAGCTGATCCTGCGCTCGCCGAGCAGGCCGCGGAACAGGTCGATGTCGCGGGCGGTCTGCTCGGTGGTCAGGTACGGGAGCAGGTCCCCGCTGCGCTCCTGGCAACTGGCGGCCAGTTTCTCGGAGTTGGCGATGACGCGGTCGATCGCGGCGGGGGACTGGTCGCGGTAGTCGCCGGCCAGGAACTCCCGGAACTCCTCGCGCGTCTGGCAGACGGCCCGGGTGCTCTCGCCGACCCCGCGCTGGTCGAAGCCGACGATGTCGTACGCGGCGGCGACCGCCGGGGCGCCGGCGGCCAGGTTGGCCGGGCGCACCAGGCCGGAGCCGCCGGGGCCGCCGGCCGCCATCAGCAGGGTGCCCCTGCGCTTGGCCGGGTCGGTGGCGCGGTGCCGGGAGACGGCGATGGTCAGGTCGGCCCCGGCGCCGGGGTGGTGCCAGTCGCGCGGGGCGGTCATGGCCGCGCAGTCGAGCGCGGGCTGCCGGGCGCAGGGCCGCCAGTCCAGGATCTGGTGGGTGTAGCGGGCGGGCGCCGGGGCGGCGTCGCCCGGGGCCCGGCCGGTGGCGGGGGCCCCGGGGGGGGGGGCCCCCCCCCCCCCCCCCCCCCCCGCGGCGGCCGCCCGCCGGGGCCCGGCGCCCCGGGCGGGGGGCCCGGGGCGGGGCGGGGCGGGGCGCGGGGCGGCCGGCCCCGGGGGCGGGGGGGGGGGGGGGGGGGCGCGGGGGGGGGGGGCCCGGGGCCCCGGGGGGGGGGGCCCCCGGGGGGGGGGGCCCCCGCGAGCCCGGCCGGCAGGACGGCGGCGACGGCGGCGAGGGCCAGGGCGCCGCGGCGGGTGCGCCGGGCGCGGGGAGGGGCGGCCGGGGTGTGCGGGGCTGCGGGGTGCTGGGCTGCGGTGTCGGTCACGGGAAAGATCCTGTCCGGGCCCGGTCCGACGGTCGATCACCCCTGCTGCCGTCTTCGGGGTGGTGCTGGCTGCACCTCGTCCGGGCGGTGGGCCCGCCGACGGTCGGTCACCCCCGTGTGGTCCGCGGGGTGGTGTGCGGTGCACCTCGGCGTCGCCGACGGCCGTGCGGCAGCAGCCGGTGCGCTCGCCCCGTTCCACCGGCGCGGCCGGGCCCGGCTCGTCGCCTCGGAGCCCCGGGCGGTGGCTCGGTGGGGGTCGAACTGCCGGCCGCAGGCCGGAGCAGCTCCGGGGCCGGGGACATCGGCTGCCCCGGCTCCGGGCCCGCGTTCCCGGCCCGGTCGGGGGGGGGGGGGGGGGCCCCCCCCCCCCCACCCCCCCCGGGGGGGGGCCGGGCGGGGCCCCCGGGGCGGGGGGGGGCGGCCGGCGCGCCCCCGCGGGGGGCGCGGCCCCTCGGGCGGCGGGGCCCGGGCGCCGGGGCGGCGCCCGGGGGGGCCGGCGGCCCTACCCCCCCCCCCCCCCCCCCCCCCCCCCGCGACCGCCGGGCAGCGGCCCCGGGCCGGGCGCGGCCCCGGGGCGGGGCACCTCCCGGCCGGGGCGGGTGAGCCGGCCGGGCAGACGCGCCCTACGGCCGGACCGCCACCGCCTTGAAGAAGGTGTAGTGGAACGTCCCGCCCGGTCCGGCCGCGCGGCGCAGCTCCGCGAGGCCCCCGTCGAACTCCTCCGGGGTGGACAGCCCGGCGGCCAGCGCCTCCGCCCGGACGGCCTCGACCATGGCGACGAAGGTCCGCCGGGTGAAGCCCTCCACCAGGGCCGGCCGGGAGCCGTCGGCGTAGACCGTGCGCGGCTCGACCGTCACCCGGCCGAAGCCGGCCGCCGTCAGCAGCGGGTGCAGGCGCCGGCCGAGCAGGCCGTCCCCGCCCGTCCGGGCCTGGAGCCGGACCAGGTGGTCGATCGTCCGGCGGGCCGCCGGGCTGTCCGGGTGGAAGAACGCCGAGCCGTGGTCGCCCTCGATCACCGTGATCGTCCCGCCCGGCCGCAGCACCCGGCGCAGCGCCGCCAGCCCGGCGGCCGGGTCGGGCAGGTGCTCCAGGACGAAGCACAGGAAGACGTGGTCGAAGGAGCCGTCCGGGAACGGCAGCCGGTGCAGGTCGCCGTGGTGCCAGGTGACGTCCGCGCCGGGCGCCTGCGCGGCGACCCTGGCACGGGCCCGGTCCAGCGAGTCGGCCGACAGGTCGGCCGCCGTCAGCCGTACGCCGGGGCTGGCGGCCAGCAGGTGGACGGTCTGCGCACCGACCCCGCAGCCCGCCTCCAGCACTCGGCTGCCCGGCGGGTAGGCGGTGCCGGTGTGCAGCAGTGCGGCGAGGGTGTCCGCCTGGTCGCCGAGGCGCCGGGCCTCGGTCCGCGAGTAGCCGTGGACGTAGTCGGGGCCCTGCTCCGGCGCCGCCGCTCGCGCGGTCGCCGTCGTTTCCGTGGTCATGGACCCACCCTCGCCGCCACTATGGTCCGGTGAACAGGTCCAAAGCCGAGGCATCCGACCGGTCCAAAGACGCCGGCGCCGACTTCCTCCAGCTCGACACCGCCGACGCCCCGCCCGGCGGCCTCACCGAGTGGCTGGCCCGCCGGCTGCGCGGGGCCGTCGCCGACGGGCGCCTGCCGGCCGGCTCGCGGCTGCCCGCCAGCCGGGTGCTGGCGGCCGAGCTCGGCGTCTCCCGCGGGGTGGTGACCGACGCCTACCGGCGCCTCGCCGAGGAGGGGCAGGTCGTCGGCCGCGGCCGGGGCGGCACGGTGGTCGTCGCGGCCGCCGCCGCGACGCAGGAGGCCCCCGTACCGGCACCGCCCGGCCCGGCGCCCGCGCTGTTCCGGGACGACCCCCACCCCGAGGTCTTCGAGCTGCTCCGCGCCGCCCCCGCCCGGATCGACCTCACCCCGGGCGTGCCCGACCTCGCGGCCTTCCCCCGCGCCGCCTGGCTGCGCGCCGAACGGGCCGTGCTGGACGGCCTCGCCGCCGCCGACCTCGGCTACGGCGACGTGCGCGGCACCCCCGCCCTGCGCCGGGCCGTCGCCCACTGGCTGGCCCGCAACCGGGGCCTGCGCGCCGACCCGGACGAGGTGCTGGTCGTGGCCGGCACGGCCCAGGCGCTCGCCCTGCTCGGTCGCGCCCTCGGGCGGGCCGGCATCGACGAGGTCGCTGTGGAGGACCCGGGCTCGGTCGGCGCCCGGCAGCACCTCGCCCACTGGATCGCCGCCACCCCGCCCGTCCCGGTCGACGCCGAGGGCGTCCGGGTCGACGCGCTGCGCGCCACCGGCGCCCCGGCCGTCCTGCTCACCCCCGCCCACCAGTACCCGACCGGCGTCGTCCTCGGCGGCGACCGGCGCCGCGAGCTGTTGCGCTGGGCGGGGGAGGGCGGCCTGGTCATCGAGGACGACTACGACGCCGAGCACCGCTACGACCGCCCGCCCGTCCCGGCCCTGCGGGCCGCCCTGCCGGAGCGGGTCTGCTACGCGGGCAGCGTCTCCAAACTGCTCGCGCCCGCGCTGCGCACCGGCTGGCTTCTCGTCCCGGCCCGGCTGCGGGACGCCGTCCTGGAGGCCAAGCGCTTCGCCGACCTCGGCAGCCCGGTGCTGCCCCAGCTGGTCCTGGCCCGGCTGATGGAGTCCGGCGAGCTCGACCGCCACCTGCGGCTGCTGCGCCGCCGCCACCGCCGCCGCCGGGACGCGATGATCACCGCCATCCGCACCCACCTGCCGGGGGCGACCGTGCACGGCGCGGCGGCGGGACTGCACCTGATGCTGACCCTCCCGGAGGGGGCCGTCCGCAGCGACACCGAGCTGGCCGCCGCCGCTCTGGCGGAGGGCGTCAAGGTCCAGCCGCTGTCCTGGCACGCCCGGCTCCCGTACCCGCCCGGCCTCGTCCTCGGCTATGCGGCGGGCTCGGTGTCCGAGATCGCCGAGGGCCTGGCGGTGCTGGGCCGGCTGGTCCGCCGGCCGACGCCGGCCGCCGTCGGGCCTGGGCCGGACGGAGGTCGGGTCGTCGGGGCATCGGATGAATCCGGCGCGAAGGGGAGTGTGCCGTCGGCCCGCGGGGTACGTTGACATGCCGAAGTCAAATACCGGTCCGGGAGGCGTGATGACCGCGATCCGAAGTGTCGCCCAGTGCGGGGTGGTGCTCGCCGTCATGGGGGCCGCGCTCGGCCCGGTGCAGCTCGGCTCGCCGGGGCGCCCGGACGGCGGACCGGGCGCTTCGAGCGTCTCGGGCGTCCTGGGTGCTGCGGGTGCGGCGGAGGAGAGGACCACGGGGATGGCCGGCCAGGAGCGGGAGGACTCCCGGGTGCTCGCCGGGCGGCGGATCGTGCTGTCCTACCCCGGCCCGACGCCGCCGGCCGGGGTGCTCCAGGCGATCCGGGAGGGCCGGGCCGCCGGGGTGATCCTGTTCGGGGAGAACGTCACCAGTCCGGACCAGCTCGCCCGGGCGGTGGGCGAGATGAAGCAGGCGGCGGCCGAGGCCCCGCACCCGCGCCCGCTGCTGCTGATGACCGACCAGGAGGGCGGCAAGGTCCGCCGGCTGCCCGGTGCGCCCGAACTGTCCGCCCGGCGCGTCGGGTTGGCGGCGGACCCGCCGGCCGCCGCGGCGGAGTCCGGGGCCGGCGCCGCCCGCACGCTGGCGGACGCCGGGCTGAACCTCAACCTCGCCCCGGTGCTCGACGTCTACGACAAGCCGGACAACTTCATCGACCACTACGAGCGCTCCTACGGCCAGGACCCGGCCGCGGTGGCGGAGCTGGGCAGCGCGTTCCTCAGTGCCCAGCAGGGCCTCGGGGTGGCCGCGACGGCCAAGCACTTCCCCGGCCTCGGCGCCGCGCCGCTGGGCGCGAACACCGACGAGCGCCCCGTCACCCTGAACGTCCCGCTGGCGCAGCTCCGCACCCGCGGCGAGGCCCCGTACCGGGCGGCCATCGCGGCGGGCGTGCGGCTGGTGATGGCCTCCTGGGCCGTCTATCCGGCCCTGGACCCGGAGCGCCCGGCCGGGTTCTCGCCCGCCATCATCCAGGGCGAGCTGCGGGGCCGGCTCGGCTTCGGCGGCGTGACCGTCACCGATGCCATGGAGGCCGAGGCGCTCGCCCCGTACGGCGGCGCGGGCGACCGCGCGCTGGCGGCCGCCGCGGCCGGGATAGACCTGCTGCTCTGCTCCGCCCGCGACCCCCGGCAGGGCGAGGAGGCCGCCGAGGCGCTGGCGGAGGCCCTGGACGACGGCCGCCTGGACCGGCACGCCTTCACCGAGGCGGTGGCCAGGGTCGACGCCCTGCGCGGCTCGCTGGGCTGAGCCCGCCGCCCGGCCCGGCCCGTCCGGTGGGCCCGGCCGACCGGCGCGCGGGCCGCGGCCACGGCCGGTCACCCGTCGA
Organism: Kitasatospora sp. NPDC018619; assembly: GCF_044391605.1. Taxonomy (NCBI): domain Bacteria; kingdom Bacillati; phylum Actinomycetota; class Actinomycetes; order Kitasatosporales; family Streptomycetaceae; genus Kitasatospora; species Kitasatospora sp. NPDC018619. The sequence continues at coordinate 182,512 of NZ_JBISAI010000015.1, read as the reverse complement.
GCACGGTGCGCAGGTCGATGACGCGGTAGCCGCGGGCACGGGCGCCGTCGATGATGCGGGGCAGCGCCTCGGCGTCGAGGCAGGTGTCCGGCCCGCTCTCCTGCGAGGCGCCGACGTGCAGTTGGAGCACGGTGCCCGGCGTGAGCGCGGCGAGGGCGCGCTCGACGGCGCGGTCCGCCGTCATGCCGTGCCCGGGGCCCAGGTAGCCGTTGGTGTCGGCGGTGAACTCGAGGTCCGCGTAGCCGAGCCGGTTGACGGTGGCGATCCCCTGCGGGGTGGTCGCGCTGTACGGGAAGCGGAAGAACGGCAGCGGTTCGGCGCCGGAGGCGCGGCGGATCGCCGTGTCGGCCCGGCGCACCTCCGCGCGGACGCGGTCGGCGGTGAGGTCGGAGAAGTCGGGGTGGCTGTAGGAGTGGTTGCCGAGCCCGTGGCCGGCGGCGGCGATCGCGTGGACGGCCCGCGGGTGGCGGTCGGCGAAGTCCCCGGTGGGGAAGAAGGTGGCGGGGGCGCGACGGTCGCGCAGCACGGCGAGGACGGCGTCCAGCCCGGTCTCGTTCCAGGCGGCGTTGAAGGTGAGGGCGAGGACCCGCTCCTCGGTCGGCAGGCGGCGGACCTCGGCGCCCAGGAGCGAGGGCGGGGGCGGGCCGGCGGCCGACAGGGCGAGCAGGGCGAGGAGGACGAGGACCGTCGCAGTGGTTCGGATGCGGTTCACCCGGGCTCAACGCGGGCGTTGCCCGGCTGGGTGCGGATGTTGGGCCATTCGAGAGTGATTGCGCCATCTAAGGCTCGGTTTCGGTCGAGCCCTCATTTCCATGGGTCAAACCGGGCTGACGCTTAGGAATCGCATGGCAGAGTTTCTGTCGTGGGCCTATGCAATGTCATATGTGCAACGCCACCTGTCTCAGCCCGTCCTTCCCCGTCCAGGAGGAACCCGTGAACCGGATCACCCGGATCGCCGCCGGCGCCGTCGGTGCCGCCGCCCTGCTCTCGGCCCCCGTCCCCGCCTTCGCCGTGGCTCCGGCCACGGCCGCCGGCACCGTCACGACCTGCGGCTCGTACAGCCTCCAGGCGGGCCTGGCCACCTACGCCTGCGCCGACGTGACGGGCGACAGCGTCGCGGTCTACGGGAAGGTCGGCCTGGCCGGCCCGCCGTCGCCGGGCACCCCGTGGCCGCCGGCGCCCAGGGAGCTGGTGACCCACCTCTCCGCCGACGTGACCGGCGGGGCCCCGCTCGGCACCGTGAGCGGCCGCACCGTGTTCCAGGTGTCCACCGTGCGGGTCGACGGCATCACGGCCACGGTGGCGTGCGGTTCCACCGTGCACGTCTCCTTCGACGTCGAGGGGTTCTGGAGCGGCCAGGTCCCCGCCACCGCCGAGGTGCCGGTGGTCTGCTGACGTCTCGCCATCAGCACCGCCGAGCCCGGGAGTCCGCAGCCTCCCGGGCTCGGCTCCGGCGTGTCCCCGCCCGGCCGCGCCGCCGCGCGAGCCCGTCCGGCCGACGGTCGCCGAGCGGCGACGCACGGTGACGATTTGAAGAAATCTTCATCCGTCGCGATGATGCCTACCGGCCGCGGCACCGATACCCGCCCGGCCGAAGGACCACCCAGCCGGAGCCGAGGGAGGACACGGACGATGCCGGTGCCGCTGTACCAGGCCAAGGCGGAGTTCTTCCGCACCCTGGGCCACCCTGTGCGGATCCGGGTCCTGGAGCTGCTCCAGGACGGCCCCCGGCCGGTGCGCGAGCTGCTGGCGGAGATCGAGGTCGAGCCGTCCAACCTCTCCCAGCAGCTCGCGGTGCTGCGCCGCACCCGGCTGGTCGCGGCGAGCCGCGAGGGCAACACCGTGGTGTACGCGCTCAGCACCCCGGACGTCGCCGAGCTGCTGCGGGCCGCCCGCCGGATCCTGACCGAGCTGGCCGCCGACCAGGGCGCGCTGCTCACCGAGCTGCGCGCCTCCGGCGGGCGGCCCCGCTGAGCCGCGTCCGGCCCGACCGACCGATCCGAGGAGAAGCACCACCATGAGCGACAGCACGAGCGGAGACAGCGCGAGCGGAGACAGCACGAGCGAGGAGAAGCGGCGCCGCAAGGCGATGCTGATCCGCGCGGGCATCTACATCTTTGCCACCCACCTGTTCGCCGGTTTCGTGCTGCTGCTGTTCGCGCTCGGCGGCCGGAAGTAGCGTTCCGCGGGCCGGCCCCTCACCGGCCCGGCCCGCGGCCCTGCACCAGGTAGCGGTGGCTGGTGCTGGTCCAGGCCTGGACGCCGCTGACCAGCTCCCGAGTGCCGTCCAGGTACCAGCGCCCGGCCGGGTGGCGGCGCAGCAGCTCGCGGCGCAGCTCCTCGCTCTCCTGGCACAGCCGCGCCACCCGGGTGCGCACCGCGTGGACGGCCCGGGCGCGGGTGCAGCCGTGGACCCGTTGGAGGGTGAGCACGGTGTTGAACGCCGTGCCGCCCTGTCGTTCCTCCCGCCTCAGTGAGTAGAGGTCGTTGATCAGGGTCGCGGCGTCGGCGGTGTTGGCCCGGAGCCGGTGCAGCGCGGGCTCCGCGTGCAGCGCGGCCGGGGCGTCGGCACCGTGGACCAGTTCCAGTATGTTCATGAACGGGTAGAGACAACTGCCGTGCCGGCGCAGCCACATGGTGTCCGTCAGGTCGAGCCCGAGGGCGGGCACCGTGCCGCGGGCGCGGTGTTCGGCCTCGGCGGGGAAGGTGGCCAGGCAGGCCCGCCACTCCCGGGCGGCCCGGGCGCGCCACTCGGGGGACATCGAGGCCGTCTGCCGGCTCCACAACTCCCGCCAGGCGAGCAGGACGTGGCTCTCCGGGGAGTTCCCGCCGCGGACGCCGTCGAGGACCGCGACCAGGGGGTCGACCACGGCGCGGGCCTCGGCGGGGTGGCGGCCGAGCGGGCCGTCGAAGCGGTCGTCCAGGATGGTGAACCAGCCCAGCATGTCCACCAGGAGGTCGAGCTCGGCGCCGCGGGCGCGGGGGTAGGCGTGGCCGATCAGCTCGTGCAGCTTGTAGGCCCGGTAGCGGGGCAGCTCGGCGGGGGTGAGCAGGCCGCGGCGGACCGCCCAGTCGGCGTGCCGGTCCGCGGCGAGGCGCAGGTAGGCACGCGGCCGGGGGCCCTCGGGGGCCGCGGAGCCCTCGGAGGCGGCGGGGCCCGGAGGGGCGGCGGGCGGTGCGGGGGCGGCGGGCGGTGCGGGGGCGGCGGGGGCGGTGGCGGGGGCGGTGGCGGGGGCGGAGCCGGTGAACGGGCACCGGCCGGGCGGCTCACCGCGCCGCGAGGGTGTTGTGCCCTCCGGTGAGGAGGCGGCATCACCCTCCCGGGAGGAGGCCGTGGAGCCGCCGCGGGGGGAGCGCGCACCGCGCGGCGCGAGCCGCACCCGCAGGCCCTGCGCCTGGACGGTGGTCCAGACCACTTCGCGGGCCCGGGAGCCCGGCACCGCCACCGGCCGCCAACGGCGCAGGATCGCCGCCGCCGCGACGGTCAGCTCCGCCCAGGCGAAGGCCTCGCCGATGCACTTGTGCTTGCCCGCCCCGAACGGCAGGAACGACGGCCGCCCGGATCCGCCGCCGTCCTGCCAGCGCTCGGGGCGGAAGGCCGTCGGGTCGGGGTAGCGCACCGGGTCCCGGTGCAGCGCGGTGAGGCTGTACAGCAGCTCGGTGCCGGCCGGGACGCGGTACGGGCCGAGCTCGACCGGCACCTGGGCGGTGCGCATCAGGAAGGCGTTCGGCGCGTGCAGCCGCACCACCTCCTGGGTGACGCTGCGGGTGTACGTGAGCCGGGCCAGCGCCTCCGGGGTGGGGACGGTGCCCGCCGGCAGGTGCTCGTCCAGCTCGGCGAGGATCCGGGCCTCCGCCTCGGGGTGGCGCAGCAGCTCGTCGAGCAGCCAGGTGAGCGTGGTGGAGACGGTCTCGGTGCCCGCCCCGAACATCGTGATCGCCTCGGAGCGCACGTCGTCCTCGGTGAGCGGGCACCCCGTGGCCGGGTCGGTCGCGGCGCGCAGCAGGTCGGGCAGGGTGCGCCGGCCCCCGCGGGTGCTCGTGGCACGGCCGTTGACGGCCTGGTCGACCACCCGGTTGAGCACCCGCACGGCCTCGTCGAAGCGCCGGTTGACGGGCAGCGGCAGCCGGGCGAGCGCCGGGTTCGGGTAGAGCGACTGGACGATCTGGCCCTTCACCAGGTCCGGCAGCGCCCGGTGGAACGCGACGGTGGCCTCCTCGCAGAGGCGGGCGTCGAACAGCGAGCGGGTGACGATCTCCAGTGCGAGGTGGTTCATCTCCTTGGCCACGTCCAGGACCTGCCCGGGGCGCCAGCGTGCGGCCCGCTCCTCGGTGACCTGCTGCATCACCGCCAGGTACTCGCCCATCCGGTCCGGCCCGAAGGCCGGCTGGATGATCCGGCGGCGGTCCCGGTGGGCCTGCCCCTCGGACATCAGCAGGCCGTCGCCGAAGGCCGTCTTGAGGGTGTCCTGGACGGCCCCGCGGGGGCAGTCGTGCGCCAGGGCGACGAGCAGGGTGTGCACCAGCCTGGCGTCGGTGACCACGCAGACGGTGCGCGGGCCGAGGCGGACGCGGACCACCCCGCCGTGGCGGGAGAGCGAGCCGAGGAAGCCGAGCGGGTCGCGCAGCAGGGCGCCGGCGTGCCCGAGGCCGGGCAGGGCGCCGGGTGCCAGGGGCGGGACGGCGGCGCGGGCCAGCGGAGAAGGGCCGGGTGCGGTTCTCGGGGGGACGGTCAGCTTCCGCTTCTCGGTCAGCAGGGACATGACACTACCTCTCAGCAGAGGGCCGGAACGGGCGGTGCCGGGTGGCAGCGGCGGACCGGCCGCGGACGGGGGCCCGCCCAGCGCGGGCCCCGCGCGCGCCCCCGGCGGGAGGGCGCACGTTTGGCAAACGCGCCGGTTTCCCGAGCGTTGCGCCGAATGTGCGGGGATCACTCCAACGGCCGAGTGGATCGACCCTTTCGTGCGTGCCCGAAGACCGGGGTTGACCTGCGTGGATGCGTCCGTCCGGGCGATCGCCGGACCGCCCGTGAGGCAGGGTCTTTGGACCCTCGCCGCACGGGCGTGCGAAGGCCAGCATGGATGCGGAGAAGGAGGAAGCTGATGACCCGTCTGCGCCACCGGCCGGCCCTCGACGTCCGGGTGGAGATCCGCGGTGAGCTGCCCCGCGGGGACGCCGAGTACGCCCGGGCCCGGGCGCTGGCCACCGCCGAGGCGCTCGGTCCCGACGCCCACGCGCTGCGGCTGCGGCTGACCCGCTCGCGCAACCGCTCGGTCACCCGGCCCGCGCTGGCCCAGGCGGACGTCGGGCTGGCCGGCGTCGGTCCGGTCCGGGTGCAACTGGCCACCGGCACCGCACGGGAGTCCGTCGACCTGGTGCTGGGCACGCTGGCCGGCCGGGTCGTACGGCTGCGCGAGCAGGGCGACATCGGCTTCGCCGCCGTGTACGGGAGCGCCTACCGCCCGCAGTTCGCCGACCGCCCGCTCGCCCAGCGGCGGATCGCCCGGCACAAGACGGTCGTGCCCGCCCGCCGCACCCCCGAGCAGGCCGTGCTCGAACTGCTCGCCCTCGACCGGCGGTTCCACCTCTTCGCCGACGCCGCGACCGGCCGGGACGGCCTGGTCCACCGCTGCTCGCCGGGCGGCGCGGTGGAGTTCTGCGTCGCGGGCAGCGGCTCGATGCCCACGCTCGACCTCGCCGAGGCGGCCCGCCGGCTCTGGCTCACCGGCCGCCCGTTCGTCGGCTGGACGGACCCCGACGACCACCGGGCCCGGGTGCTCTACCGCCGCTTCGACGGTCATTACGGCCTGATAGCGCCGGTACCGGACGGCCGGAACGGGGCAGGAACCCTTTCGGCACAGGACTGACACCACGACCCGACGACCACACCACGAACTCTCCACGACAGGGGGCCGGGACCATGGACTGCGACGAGGTCATGCTGACCGTCCGGATCACCGCCGCCGAGCGCGCGCTGCTGCGCGACCTCGCGCGCGGGCACGGCGGCGACGTCTCCGACGTGGCGGTGGACGGGCTGCTGGAGGTCATTCCCGCGCTCCACGACGACGCCTGCGCCCTGCCGCTGCTGCGGGTTCTGGCCAGACCGGCGCCGTTCGCGCTCACCCTGTGGCTACCCGCCGCCGTCGCGGACCTGCTGCCGCTGCTCGGCGAGCGGCTGGTGCGGACCGGCGGCCCCTCGACCGGGCCGGCCAGTGCCGCGCTCTCCGCCGCGCTGCGGCTCTGGCTCGCCGGGGACCGGGCGGCGCTGGCGGCCGGGCTGGCCCGGCTGCACGGGGGCTGCGGCCTCGGTGCGGCTCCGGCTCCTGCCCCGGTGGCGACTCCTGCCGCGGTGCCGGCTCCTGCCCCGGTGTCAACTCCTGCCCCGGTGGCCCGCTCCTGGACGGGGGTGACGGCCTCGGTGTCGGAGCCGGTGAAGGCCGCGGCCTGACACGGGAGCTGACGATTCGTCAGGTCTCCTGCGGGGTAATGCCGCCGTCTCCCCGGTCGGGGCGCTCGTCCCTCCCGGCCCCGCCCGGCCCGGGGAGTTCCGCAAGGGGTTTCTGCTATTCCCGCTCGCCCTTCCCGCTCTCCGGCGTGTCGGAAGGTCCGGGCCCCGCCGCGGGGCGCGGGCCGTCGCGCGAGAGGGGAACGCGATGGGACAGCGCAGCGCCGGACCGCGCCGGCGTCGGTGCCGCGGCCACACCGGCAGGGCGCCCCGACCCCGACCCGGCGGGGCTTCGGAGCCGAGGGGGCGTCGGACCGCGGGGTGGCGATCAGTCGGATCACGCCGAATTCCGCGGGCCCGGGCGGTAGCGCCGAGGCCGCCGACCGCGCCCCGAGGAAGCGGCGCCCCGGGGGCTGCAGTGCCCTGCGCCGCCCGGTGGCCGCAGTCCACCCCGGCCGCGCACGCGTGCCAACCCGCCCCCGTCGGCCACGGGTTGGCTCGTACCACCGGGCGACGGCCGGACCGCCCGGCGTCGAACGGCGGCCCCTACCAGAACTGTTCGCTGCCGAAGACCTCGTGAGCCGATCGGGGTAAGGCTGTTCCTGTGAGTCCGTAAAACCGGTCGGCCCGTACGCCGGCCGCACCCTTCGACCCGAGCCGCCGACGCCCGCGGGCCCCGAGCCCCGCGGGCCCGGGAGTCCGTCGCGCCGGGAACCGCCGTCCTCGCCCGGCGGCCGTCCCGGTGCCCGCCGTTCCCGCGTCCCTGCCCCCACACGCCCCGAGGACCCTCCCGTATGCGAACCCGCCCCCGCCTCACCGCCCTCGCCCTCGCCGCCGCGGCCCTGCTCTGCCCCGCCGCTTCCGCCGCCGCCGACGGCGAGAGCGTCCACCTGGACGTCACCGGCCAGCAGAACGGTCGCGTCAGCACTGTGGCCACCTGGGAGAACGACCACGACCCGGTGACCGGGGAGTTCACCGGCACGCTCTCCGCGGCGGCCGCCGACGGCCGCGCCGTGGGCCCCTGGCGCCTGGTCACCGTCCCGGACCGGCCCGGGACGTACACCACCCGGGAGATCCTGCCCGTCGGGCACTGGCGGGTGACGGTGGACTGCGCCTTTCCCGCCCCCGGGCACGGCGAGCGGGAGCTGGACGTCGAGGCCCTCGTGATCACCGACGCGGTGCCCCCGGCGGCCGGCGGCACCGCGCAGGAGGAAGCCTCGCCGCGCCCCGGCGGGGTGACGCCCGCACCGCTGCGGGAGGCCGACGGCGCGACGGGGACCACCGCGGCCCCCGTCTCCGCGCGGGAGGCCTCGCGCGTCCCCGTCCACGCGACCACCTCCGACGCCACCGCCTGGGCGGCGATCGGGACGGCCTGCGCGGCCGTCGTGCTGGTCGCCACCGGGCTCTGGCTGCGGCGCCACCGCGGCTGAGCGGGCCGGCTGCGGAACCGAGCGGATGCGAACCGACGTCCCTTCCGGTCACCGGGCACCACCGGGCGCCCGGACGACCGCAAGGGAGCGTTCGCCCATGAAGAAGGTCCTGATCACCGGCGGTGCGGGATTCATCGGCAGCACCGTCGCCTCCGCCCTGCTCGACCAGGGCATCACCCCGGTCGTGCTGGACGACCTCTCCCGGGGGCGGACCGAGTTCGTGGCGGACCGGATCTTCTACCGGGGCGACATCGCCGACGCCGCCCTGTTCGAACGGATCTTCGCCGAGCATCCCGACATCGACGCCACCGTGCACTGCGCCGCGAAGATCGTGGTCCCGGAGTCGGTGGCCAAACCCCTGTTCTACTACCGGGAGAACGTCGCCAAGACGGTCGAGCTCCTGGACGCCCTCCAGCGCCACGGCTGTACCCGGGTCGTCTTCAGCAGCTCCGCCTCGATCTACGCACCCACCCCCGACGCCCGGGTGGACGAGAGCAGCCCGGTCGACGCCGCCAGCCCGTACGCGCGCACCAAGCAGATGATGGAGCAGGTCCTCCAGGACTGGACGCGCGGTGAGGGCGCCGAGCGCCAACGGGTCATCGCCCTGCGCTACTTCAACCCGATCGGCGCCGACCCGCAGCTGCGCACCGGCCTCCAGGACCTCAATCCCACCCATGCGCTCGGCAAGCTGATCGAGGCGTACACCACCGGCACCCCGTTCACGGTGACCGGCACCGACTGGGCGACCCGGGACGGCTCCGGCATCCGCGACTACGTCCACGTCCAGGACCTCGCCGAGGCGCACGTCGCGGCGCTGCTGCGGTTCGACGAGGTGATCGCCCCGGGCGCGGCGGACCGCTACCGGGTGATCAACGTCGGCACCGGCGACGGGACGACCGTGCGCGAGCTGATCGCCGCCTTCGAACAGGCCGTCGGCGCCGGCGTCGAGGTGCGGGAGGCGGGGCCGCGGCCCGGGGACGTGATCGGCTGCTACGCCGTCGTGGACACCGCGCGGGACCTGCTCGGCTGGCAGCCCCGGCGCGGCATCGCGGAGGGGGTCGCCGACGCGCTGGCCTGGCGGCGGGTCTGGTCCGCCCGGATCGCCGTCGGCTGACCGGCGGAAGGCGCGCCGCCGGGGCGCCTTCCGCCCGGCGGCGGCGCGACCGCTCCGCGGGGCTACTTCACGGCCTCGCCCGACTTCGACCAGTTGTCCCGCAGCCGGTCCAGGTAGGACTGCGCCTGGGAGCCGACCTTGACGCCCCGGGCGAAGGCCAGCATGTTGCCCGCGCCCGCGTTGTAGCCGAGGGCGACCAGCTCGTCCCGGCTGAGCGACACGCCCGGGCGCTCGGGCAGTCGGGCGGCGAGGTCGTGCAGGTGCCAGGCGGCCGCCTGGACGGCCAGCTCGCGGTCGTCCGGGAGCTCCTCCCACTGCCGGGAGGCGAACGGGCGGCCGGGCTTGGTGTCGTCGAAGGCGGCCCGGTGCATGTTGGCGATGCCGAAGGAGGCGTCGGGCTTGCCGCGCTGCCAGGCCCGTTCGAGCTCCGGGTCGTGCGGCTTGTACGCCTCGTTGTAGAGGATCGCCATCAGCAGCTGGGGGTTGACCCCGGCCTCGGCGGCGTACTGGCGGACCGGAGCCGCGTAGTCGGCCGGGTCGTAGCGGCCCGAGGCCTTGGGGGGCTTGGCCGTCGCGCCCGGGGAGCCGGTCGACGGTGCGGCGCCCGAGGAGGGGGCGGAGGCGGCGGGCGGGGAGGCGTCGGCGGAGGCCGCGCCGTCGTGGCCGTTGCCGCGGACGAGTCCCAGCCCGGCCACCACCACGACGCCGATCACCAGCCAGCGACCCCGGCCGCTCCCCTTCTTCTCCTCGCCCACCGCTGCCGCCCCTCCCCGTTCGCCCGTGCGCCCGTTCGATCGCCGTGCGGGTGATCGTGCCCCGCGGCAGGTTACTCGGTCGGCTTCTGGCCGCCGTCGAGGTTGCGCAGGAAGTCCTTCGCCTTCTCGACGCCGGTGTCGATCTGCCCGCTGTACTTGCCGTCCGTGCGGCCGTCGATCGCGTCGCCGACCTTGTCCAGGCCCTGCCCGATCACGTCCCCGTGCTCACGGGCGAGGTCGGTTGCCTTGTCCGCGAGGTTCTTCAGACTCTCAAACATGGTGACGCTCTGCTCCTCTGATGCGTTCCTGATGATGTGCCGACGTGGCGGGGATCATGACCATCCTAACGACGGCCCACCGGGCCGTCCGTCGCTGCCGGGTGGCGGCGGGTGACTTTGCTGAAATGGGTTTGTATGCTCCAGCCCGTCTTCTACAGCGATGTAGAGGTCGGGTTCCCACCAGGACGCCACCGGACCGCCACCGGGACAACCACCAGGACCGACGGCGGGCCGGCACGCGCGGCGGTGCGATCGCGCCGCCGCAGCCGCAACGATCGAGGGAAGTGCGCATGGCCGGCCAGCGGGCGAGAACGCCGTACCAGGACGCGGGACGGCGCACCGAGGACCGCGCCCTGCCCGCCCAGCGCCCCTCGGCGCCCGGCGCCGCGGCCCCCGGTAGTGCCTCCGCCCCCGGGAGCGCGCCGGACGGAGCGGCACCCCGGAGGGAGCGGCCCCCGCGCCCCGGGTCGGCCCGCCGGCGGCAGCAGGCGCGGCGGCGGGCCGGCACGGCGGCCGCGCTCTCGGCGGTCGGCCTCCCGCTGCTCGGGGCGGTCGCAGACGAGCTCGACGGGCCGGGCGTCGGCCTCCTCTTCGCCGTCGGCTCGGTGCTGGGGACGGCCGCCGCGGCGCTGCTCTGCAGCCGCACCGGCCGGTGGTGGGTGGTGACGGCCGCCCCGGTCGTGGTGCTGCTCACCGCCTCGGGCGTCGAGTACCTGGCGCACCCCGGGACGTACCGGGGGAGGAACCTCGGCACCGGAGCGCTGCGCTGGGTGGTCGGGGCGTTCCCGGTGATGGCCGCGGCGGTGGCCGTCGCGCTCGCCGTGGTCGCGCTGCGCGCCGCCGCGGCCCGCCGCCGGTCGGTGCCGGAGCGTCGACGAACCGGCAGGACGGCTGCCCCGGCCGGAAGGGGCCGCCGTGGCTGAGCGCGGCAACAGCCCTACCGGCGGCCGCGGCCGGCGCGGCCACGACCCGCACCGTGCCGCCGCCCCGCTGACCGTCGCCGGGCGCACCCTCGCCTGCACCGTCTCGGTCGCGGTGCTCGGCGCCAGCGGCTTCACCTGGTACGAGTACCGCAGCCTGGACGACGGCATGGTCAAGTCCACCGCGCTGAGCGAGGCCAGGAAGAACGCCCCGCCGCACCTCGACAAGTCCGTCAACCTGCTGCTGATCGGCCTGGACAGCCGCAAGGACATGGACGGCAACGACCTGCCGAAGCAGTTCGTGGAGGACGAACTGCACGCCGGCTCCAGCGAGATCGGCGGGTACAACACCAACGCCCTGATCGTGCTGCACATCCCGGCCAACGGCGGCAGGGTCACCGCGCTCTCCGTCCCGCGCGACGACTACGTGCAGACCGTCGGCGCGGACGGGAAGATGCACAAGATCAAGGAGGCGTACGGCATCGCCAAGGAGGCCGCCGAACAGAAGCTGGCGGGCAAGGGGCTCTCCAAGGCGGCGCTGGAGCGGCAGAGCCGGGAGGCCGGGCGCTCGGCCACCATCCAGACCGTGCAGAGCTTCCTGGACGTCCCGATCGACCACTTCGCGGAGGTGAACCTGATCGGCTTCTACGACATCGCCAAGGCGGTCGAGCCGATCCAGGTCTGCCTCAACCACCCGGTGGACGACCCGATCATCGCCCGGACCGCCACCCACGAGGGCGGCGGCACCGGCCTGCGGCTCCCGGCCGGGATCAGCTCGCTCAACGCCGCGCAGGCGCTCTCCTTCGTCCGCCAGCGCCACCACCTCACCAACGGCGACCTCGACCGCACCCACCGGCAACAGGCGTTCCTGTCCTCCGTCGAGTACAAGCTCAAGCAGCAGGGCATCCTGAACGACCTCGGGCAGATGCAGAAGCTGTTCGCCGTCGTGAAGAAGGACGTGGTCATCGACAACGAGTGGAACATCCTCGACTTCGCCCAGCAGGCGCCCAACCTGACCGGCGGCAACGTGGAGTTCAACACCCTGCCGATCAGCGGCTTCAGGACGGTCGGCGGGCAGGAGGTCAACACCGTCAACCCGGAGCTGATCAGGAAGATCGTCCGGCAGCTGTTCAACCACGAGCCGGCGCCGGCCGTCCCGGCCGTCCCGGCTGCCCCGCCGTCCGGGGACGCGCCGGGCGAACCGTCCCCGTCGCCCACCCCGACTCCGACCCCCACGCCGGCGCCGAGTGCGACGCCCAGGGCGGTGGTCGACGTCAACGCGGCCGCGGGGGCGGGGGTGGCGGCCGACGAGTCCAGGGCCCTGGCCGAACTCGGCTACCAGGCGGGCCGGATCGGCGACGCCCCGGCCAGGACCAGGGTCACCACGGTCGCGTACGGGGCCGGTGCCAGGGCCGACGGGCAGCGCCTCGCCGCCCGGTACGGGGTGACGGCGGGCTACTCGTCGGCCGTTCCGGCCGGCCGCGTCCTGGTCACCCTCGCCGTCTCCCGCACCCCGAGCCCGACGGCCGTGTCCCCCGCCGCGGCCGACCCCTCCGCCGACCCGGCGGCCGGGCTGCCGATGCAGGGGCCGCCGGTGAAGGCGGGGGGGATCCCGTGCGTGGACTGAGGGTCGGTGCCGCGCCGGGTCCCCGGCCCGGGGCGGTCCGCTGGCGTCTCCGCCGCCGCTGCCGCCGCTGCCGCACGCCGCTGCCGCACGCCGTGGCCGGGCGTCGAGGCCGGGTGAGTGCTCGGCCTCCCGACCCGGGAGGCCGACCGGGCGCGCGCCGTCAGGGGCGGGGCGCCTTCACCCCGTGCACGGCGGCGTACTCGGCGGCGAGCCAGGGGCCGAGGTCCTCGACCAGCTCGGTCAGGGCGGCCCGGTCGGCGGTCGGAGTGCGGGCGATCGCGGCGGCGAGGCGCGCCTGGCGGGCCCGTTCGGGGTAGTAGCCGGCGAACGCCTCGGCGGAGGCGGCGAGGTCGCTCGTCCAGCCGCCCCAGCGGGGCATGACGAGGGTGAAGCAGGTCCGCACGAGGCGGCGGGAGACGGCACGGGAGAGGCCGCGCAGCTCGGCCTCCGTCGTGGCGGCGCCCAGGCGTTCGTGCCAGCCGGCCAGGGCCGGGGCGAGGTCGCCGTTGGTCTCCCGGGCGAGCAGGGAGGTGGGGCGGTAGCGGGGGAGCCGTGCGGCGAGGTCCTCGCCGAGCAGCGGGGTGCAGAGGCAGGCGACGAACCAGCCGAGGTCGTGCCGTTCGAGCTCGCTGAGCAGCGTCCCCGTGCCGAACAGCAGCACACCGACCCCGTTCACCTGGGCGCACTCCGCGTCGAGCGCGGTTTCGAGGGCGTCGGCCCGCGCCCGGTCGGCGGCCGTCGGCTCGTGGTGCAGGGCGAGCAGCAGGTCGAGGTCGGAGACGCCCGGGACCGCGGTGCCGCGCGGGACGCTGCCGTAGAGGTAGGCGCTGTGCAGCCGGTCCGGGCCGAAAGCGGCCGCGATCCGCGCGCGGGCGGCGGAGACCACCGGCGCGAAGGCCGGCGGCACGCGGTCGAGCGAGCCCTCCCGTGCGATGTACCCGTCCCGGTCGAGCCCGTGAGTGCTGGTCATGACGGCACTATGACCGAGAAGAACGGCGCTGACCAGCGGTTTTCGCGTGGCGCGGGGAATTGTCAGCGGTGGGTGCAAGCATGCGTCGGACACGGACACGGACACGGAAGGCGTGGGGCACGACCATGGGCACCTGGGACATCGGGCACTTCGACAACGACTCGGCGGCGGACTTCTGCGGCGGCCTGGACGACGCGGCGCCGGGCGAGCGCGAGGGTCTGCTCCGGTCGGCGCTGCTGCGCGCCCTCGGGGCGGAGGACTTCCTGGACTCCGACGAGGCGGCGGAGGCGGTCGCCGCCGCCGCGCTGGTGGCGGCGCAGTGCCCGGGCGGGGCGGCGGTGACGACGGCCTACGGGCCCAAGGAGCCGATACCGCCGCTCTCCGCCGAGCTGCGGCCGCTCGCGGCGCAGGCGCTCGACCGGGTCGTCGCGGAGGAGTCGGAGCTCGCCGAGCTGTGGGACGAGACGGGCGAGGGCCCGGCGTGGCGGCGGGGCATACGGGAGCTGCGCGCCGTCGTCGAGCCGGCCGCGCCGACGAACGGCGCGCCGTCTTCCGCGCGCTGAGCTCCCGTCAGCGTCGGGCCGCCGTCCACCAGTAGCCGAGCGCGGTGAGGCTGGTGACGGCCCCGAGCAGGCAGACGGCCGTCCAGCCGCCGCGGTCGTAGACGACGGTGGAGAGGATCGCGCCGGCGCCGCAGCCGGCGGAGTAGAGCAGCATGTAGCCCGCGGTCAGGCGGCTCTGTGCCTCCGGGCGGACCTGGTAGAGGAGGTGCTGGTTGGCGACGTGGAGGGACTGCAGGCCGTAGTCGATCACCACCATGGCGAGGACCAGCCACCAGACCGAGTGAGGCAGCAGGGCGGCCGGCAGCCAGCCGACCAGCATGGCCAGCAGGCCGATCCCGGCGGTGCGTTCGGCCCGGCCGCGGTCCGCCTGGCGGCCGGCGTACCCGGCGCCGAGCGCTCCGGCGGCACCGGCCAGGCCGAAGAGCCCGATCTGGGTGTGGCTGAGCCCGAAGGGCGGCGCGGCCAGCGGGAGCACCATCGGGGTGAGCAGCACGGTGACGGAGGTGAAGCCGAGCAGCGCGAGCACCGCTCGGACGCGGAGCACGCGCTCCTGGGCGAAGAGCGTGAAGACGGAGCCGACCAGACGCGGGTAGCCGATCCGTTCGGCCGTCCGGTGCCGCTCGGACGGGACGGCGGCGGCGACGGCGAGGGCCATGGCGGCGGTCGCGACGGCGGAGGCCACGTAGACGGCGCGCCAGCCGGCCAGGTCGCCGATGGTTCCGGCGACGGTGCGGGCGAGCAGGATGCCGACCACGATGCCGCTGGTCACGGTGCCGACCACCCGGCCCTGGTCGCCCGGGGCGGCGAGCTGGGCGGAGTAGGCGACGACCACCTGGGCGACGACCGCGAGGACGCCGACGGCGGCCATCGCGAGGAGCAGCAGGGGAGCGGAGGGGGAGAGTGCGACGGCCAGCAGGGCGAGGACGGACAGGCCGAGCTGGGAGGTGATCAGGGCGCGGCGGTTGACGTGGTCGCCGAGCGGTACGAGCAGGAGCAGGCCGAGGGCGTAGCCCGTCTGGGTGAGGGTGCCGACCAGGCCGATGGTCGCCGGGGCGATGCCGTAGTCCCGGGCGATCAGGTCGAGCAGCGGTTGGGCGTAGTAGACGTTGGCCACGGCGAGGCCGCAGGCGACGGAGAGCAGCCAGGCGGCGGCGGGTGACAGTCCGCGCGGCGGGGCTCCGGCGTGGGCGCCGCTCGGCTCGGAGGTGCCGGTGCGGGCGGGAGAGGTCATGGCGGGACTCCCTCGTGGGGCACGGTGGTTTCAAAGTGCTACCGCAGCACCCTGGCACATCCTGGTTTCAATAAGCAACCGCGCTCGGGTCGGTACGCTGGGCGTCGAACGGTGGGAGCCGGAGAACCGGAGAGCCGAGAGGTGGGAGAAGTGCCCAAACGCACCACGCACGAGGAGTCGGCCTGTCCGGTCGCCCGCCCGCTCGACGTCGTCGGCGACGGCTGGACGCTGCTGATCGTCCGCGACGCCTTCGACGGGCTGCGCCGCTTCGGGCAGTTCCAGAAGAACCTCGGCCTGGCCAGGAACATCCTGTCGGCGCGGCTGGCCAACCTGGTCGCCAACGGCGTGTTCGAACTCGCGCCGGCCGCCGACGGCAGCCCGTACCAGGAGTACCTGCTCACCGAGAAGGGCCGCGCACTGTTCCCGGTCGTCACGGCGCTGCGGCAGTGGGGCGACGAGTGGTTCTTCGCGGAGGGCGAGCCCCGGGCGCGCCTGGTGGACCGCGAGTCCGGCGCACCCGTCGCGCCGGTGGAGGTGCGCGCGGCGGACGGCCGGGTGCTCGGGCCGGACGACGCGAAGGTGCTGCTGCCCTGAGGGGGTGCCGATCCGGTGCGGCGAAGGCGCCGGCGTACCGTCAGGTAGCCCCGGCCACCAGGATGACCGCGGCCGGGACGGCCTGCCCGAGGGCGCCGCGCCACAGCTTCGGCTCCGAGAGGGCGAGGGTGATCCCGCCCGCGAGCATGAACGCGGCGACGTACAGCACCACCGCCCGCCCGGCTGTCGGGTGCCCGGAGTGCAGCAGGACCAGCCCGGCCGCCAGGCCCAGTGCCAGGAACAGGTTGTAGAAGCCCACGTTGACCCGCCAGAGCCGGACCTCCGGGGCGTCCGCGGTGCTACCGGTCAGTAGGCGGCGCACCTGCGGGTGCCCGTACAGGAAGCTCTCCAGCGGCCAGACGATCAGGTGGACCGCGGCGGCCAGCACGGCGAAGGCCTGGCTCACGGTGTTCATGGCGGACGGCTCCCTCGGGTGCTTTCCCCCTCGTGCGCATCCTATCGCCGCCGCTGCCGCGACGGCGTCCCGAAGAGCCCTTCCGGAGCGCGGGATTGGACTGGACCACTACCTCCGCGCAGCACTATCGTTCGGCGTGCCCGCGCAACGCGCGCCACCGGTGCGCCTCGCGCGCAGCCGGGAGTCGTCGAGTGCTTCGGAACGGAACCCATGAGCATCTGGCCGCAGTTGCGACGATCCCGGAGCGTCCGGGCGGGGAGGGCCACCGGCCGGGTACTGCGCTGCGGGCTGATGGACACCATGCTCGCCGACCTCGCCGTCTCGGTCGTGCTCTGCTTCGAGCACCCGCTGGACGACGACCGGCTCGCCGCCGGCCTGGCCCGCGCGCTGGAGCGGGTGCCCGTCTTCGGCGGTCGGCTGCGCACCGTCGAGGGCGTCCTGGAGGTGGTCTGCGACGACAGCGGCGTACCGTTCGAGGTCTACACCGTGGAGGGCACGCTCGCCGAGGCGATGGGTCGGGTGACGGCGCCCGGCTCCGAGCTGATCGCCCCGCTGGACGCCCCCGCCGCGCGCGAGGGCGGCGTCCCGCTGCTCACCGTGCGCCTCACCCGCACCGCCGACGGCGGCACGCTGCTCGGCTGCTCCTGGCACCATGCCGTCGGGGACCTGCACAGCTTCCTCCTGCTGCTGCGCAGCTGGTCCGCGGCCGTCGAGGGAGGGCAGCTCCCGGAGGTCGAACTGGTGGACGACCAGGACGAGTTGCTGGCCTCGCTGCTCCCGGAGGAGGACTGCGGCCGCCCCGGCTTCCGGCTGCCCTCGGCGCAGGAGGCGGAACTGCTGGCCCGCGAGGTGGCCGCCGGTCCACGGACCAACCGGATCGTCCAGATCGCCTTCACCGACGCCGAACTCGCCCGGATGCGTGAGGAGTTCGGTTCGGCGGCCGGGCGCAGGCTCTCCTCCGGAGACGTGCTCTGCGCCCACCTGCTCGGCACCCTGCGGGAACTGGACGGGGACGGCGCCGAACGGATGCTGACGGTGCCGGTCAACGTGCGCCGGTGGCTGGGCCTGTCGCCCGCGCTGGTGGGCAACCTGCTCAGCGAGGTCCATCTGCCGCACCGGCCGGAGGAGGGCCCGGCGGCGCTGGCGGGCGCGCTGCGCACGGCGATCGAGGAGTTCCCGACCGCGCACCTCAACCTCCGGGCCAACCTCTGGTTCCTGGCCGCCCTCGGCCGCTCGCGGCTGCGCGACTGCGTGCCGCTGGGCTTCGACCCGCAGGCCCGCCGGTTCAGCTTCTCCCACTGGAGCGGCTTCGGCGCCTATGCGGTGAGCTTCCAGGGGCGGTGCCCGGTGCTCTTCAGCCCGGCCGCCAACTACCCGATCCCCTGGGTCTGTTGGGCGGTCGAGGGATACCGGGGCGAGGGCCGGCTGGCCACCGTCGTGCTGCCGGCCCGGCTCGCCGCCAAGGTTCGCGGGACGCAGGGCCGGGCGGCGCTGCACCGGTTCCGCCGACCGGAGGACCAGCCGCCCGCCCCGCCCGGGGTGCTGCCCAAGGCGGTCTGAGCCCCGAAGGGCCGGCGGCCGGGCCGTTCCTCCGGAGCGGCGCGGTCGGTCGGCGGTGCTCCGGAGGATGCTTCAGCGGGTACTCCGCCCTGCTTCAGGCTGCTTCAGCGGTGCTTCGTCACGAGGTCCAGGGCGTGCCGCAGCTGCTCGCGGCCGGGCTGGACGGCCCGGTCCAGCCCGGGGGCGAAGGGCAGGACGGTGCCGTCCGGTCGGGTGATCCGGCGGGGCGGGGCGACCAGGCGCATCTCCTCGGCCGCGGTGGCGAGCACCTCGGCGCCGAAGCCGCAGCTGCGGTTGGAGTCGTCCAGCACGACCAGCCGCCCGGTGCGCTCCAGCGAGTCGGCGAGCGCCTGCCAGTCGAAGGGGTACACCGTGCGGGGGTCGAGGACCTCCACCGAGAGGTCCGGCGCCAGTTCCTCGGCGACCGCGAGGGCGTCGTGCACCAGGTGTCCGAGGGCGACCACGGTGACGTCGGTGCCCGGGCGGTGGATCCGGGCCCGGCCGAGCGGGACGGGTACGAGCTCCCAGGTGACGGTCTCGCGCACCGGCATCGCGGCTGCGGGCGCGAACACCACGACCGGGTCGGGGTCGCGGATCGCGGAGCGCAGCAGCCCGTAGGCGTCGGTCGGGGTGGCGGGCACCACCGTCTTCACCCCGGCGTGCGCGAACAGGCTGTACGGGTGGTCGGAGTGCTGCCCGGCCCAGCCGTCCCGGGAACCGGAGCCCGGCACCAGGCAGGTCAGCGGGACGGCCGCCTGGCCACCGGTCATCAGGGAGAACTTGTGCGCCTGGTTGACGAGTTGCTCGAAGACCAGGAACAGCAGGGACGGGATCTGGAACTCCAGCACCGGACGCCGGCCGGCCAGTGCGGCGCCGACCGCCATCGAGGTGAAGGCCTGTTCGGACAGCGGCGTGTCGACGATCCGCCCGGGGCCGAAGCGGTCGAGCAGGCCGAGGGTCGGCCCGGCCAGACCGGCGCCGATGTCCTCGCCGAAGACGCAGACCGCCGGGTCGGCGGCGAGTTCGTCGGCCAGCGCCCGGTTGAGCGCCTTGGTGCAGGAGAGCCTGGTCACGGTGTCACTCCCGCCCGGGGCCGCAGCCCGTCGGCGTACAGGTGGTCCAGCGCGCCCGCCGGGTCCGGGTGCTCCGACGCGAGCGCGAACTCCTCGGCGGCGGCCAGCTGTTCGGCCACCGAGCGGTCCAGCTCGGCGACCGTCCCTGGGTCGAGCAGGGCGGCCGCCCGGGGCAGTGGGTCGCGTGCGCGCCAGGCATCGACCTCCTCGGCGGAGCGGTAACGCAGCTTCATCCGGCGCTCCATGGTGTGGTGGCCCTCGTAGCGGTAGGTGCGGCAGGCGAGGAAGCCCGGGCCGCCGCCGTCGCGGGCGCGTCCGACGGCGCGCAGCGCGGCGGTGCGGACGGCCTCGGTGTCCATGCCGTCCACCTCCTCGGCGGGGATGCCGAAGGCGGCGGCCCGGCCGGTGGCGCTGCCCGCGACGGCGGTGGCGGCGGGCAGGGTGGTGGCGTAGCCGTTGTCCTCGCAGACGAACAGCACCGGCAGACGCCACATCGCGGCGAGGTTGAGCGACTCCAGCAGGACGCCCTGGTTGAGCGCGCCGTCGCCGAAGAAGGCCACCGCGACCGGCGTCCGGCCGGCCGCCGGGGCGGGCCCGGCGGCGCCGGACGGGGCCACCGCCCCTCGGGCGGGGACGCGTTCGGCGGCGGAGGCCGCCCAGGCCGCGCCCACCGCGATCGGCGCGCCGGCGCCGACCATGCCGTTGGCGCCCAGGATGCCCAGCGAGAAGTCGGCGGCGTGCATCGAACCGCCCCGGCCGCCGTTGGACCCGCCGACCCGCCCCAGGAGCTCGGCGAGCAGGCGGTGCGGCGCGGTGCCCCGGGCGAGCACGTGGCCGTGGCCGCGGTGGGTGCTGGCCAGCCGGTCGTCGGGGCCGAGCGCCGAGCAGACGCCGACCGCGACGGCCTCCTGCCCGATGTACGGGTGGATGCCACCGGGGATCGCGCCGGACCGCACCAGGCCGAGCGCCAGCTCCTCGAAGCCGCGGATCAGCCGCAGCATCCGGTAGCGCTCGGCGGGGCCGTCCAGCGGGGCGGGGCCGCCGGGCGCTGCCGCGGACCGGCCGGCCACGGGCACGGCGCCCTGCTCGGGAGCGGTCACGGCCGGCCCCGCCAGACCGTCGGGCAGAACCGCGGGTCGGCGTAGTCCGGCCGGCCGTCGTCCGTCCGGCGCACCAGCACGTCGTGGTTGTACACCACCGGCTCGCCGTCGGCCCGGTCGTGCCGGCGGTACTCGTTGGCGCCGTCCTGGAGGTGCAGCGAGACGGCGCGGCGCGGGTAGGGCGCGAGGTTGGGACCGCTGCCGTGGTAGGTGAGGCAGTGGTGGAAGGACACGTGGCCGCGCGGGATCGGCATCGGGACCTTGTGCACCCGCTGCCCGTTGTGGGCGGCGTTGGCGGCCAGGATGTCCTCCAGCTCGGAGCGGTCGCGGTCGGCGAAGTGCCGGGTGGAGTCCTCGCCGGAGGGCAGCTCCTCCCAGCGGTGGCTGCCGTCGACCATGGTGATGGTGCCGTTCTCCTCGCGGCAGTCGTGGAACGGGATGAACGCGGTGAGCATCTCCCGCGAGGTGCAGGTCTGCCAGTAGTGCTTGTCGAAGTGCCACGGCACCCGGTTGCTGGGCTCCTCGGGCACCGGGGGCTTGTAGATGAGCGTCGACTGGAAGATCCGGATCTCCTCGGCGCCGGCGAGCAGCGCGGCCACCGCGCCGACCAGCGGCTTGCGCAGGATCGCGCCGATCGCGTCGCTCTCGTAGTGCACGTAGTCGTTGTGCCGCTGGACCGGCCCGTCCGCGGCCCGCCAGGAGGCCAGTCGGGGCGGCCGGACGGGCAGCTCGCGGTCGCGCCGGCCGGTGTAGTACAGCTCGGTGGCGGCCTGGAGGGTGTCCAGTTCCTCGTCGCTGAAGAGCCTGCGGGAGAGGTACCAGCCGTGTTCGCGGTAGTGGGCCACCTCGTCGGGGGTGGGCAGCAGGGCGCGTTCGGCCTCGGTGAGCCGGAAGCCGGGGGCGGCGGCCGTCGGGCGGGCCTGCTGCGGACGGGCGGGGGCGGGCCGGTCGACGGCGGTGGGGCCCTGGCGCTCGACGGCCTCGTAGAGGGCCCTGATGTTCGCGGTGCCGAAGGTGCCCGCCCCCTGGCGCTCGATCAGTTCGTGGAAGTAGGTGCGCCGGGGGTGGGTCGAGCGGGCGAAGATCTGGAAGAGCTGGCCGCCGTGGTCCTGGTCGACCAGGACGTGGAGGTCGCGCAGGGTCGCCACCGGAACGGCCGTCTCGCCGAAGCGCTCGGCCACGGCGTCGTAGTAGGCGTCCGGGGTGGTCAGGAACTCCACGCCGCGCTCCCGGGCGGTACGGACGGCGCGGGCGATGTCACGGGTGCCGAAGGCGAGGTGCTGGACGCCGGCCCCGCCGTGGGCCGCGAGGAACTCGTCGATCTGGCCGGGGCGGCGGGCGGTCTCGGGCTCGATCAGGGTGAAGGTGGCGCCGCCGGAGGCGCTCTGCACCACCGCGGAGTCCATCGCCTGCTCGCCGACCTCGATGTACTCCTCGAAGACCGTCCGGAAGTCCAGCACGTCCTCGCAGAACCGTACGGCCTGCGCGAGCGAGCCGGCCGGCAGGCAGATCGCGACGTGGTCGAGGTCGTCCAGCAGGCCGGGCTCCGGGGCGGGGCCGGGGTCCGTGAGCGGCACCAGGCGCAGCGCGGTGTCGCCGAAGCCCTCGATCAGGGCGCCGGCCCGGTCGAGCACCCGGGCGCCGTGCCGCTCGGCCCGCTCCAGTGCGGCCGCCGGGTCGGCGCAGCCGAGCGCGAGGACGGCGACGCCGTCGCCGTGCCGGGCCACGTACGCGGCCACCGGGTGCTCCGGGTCGGCCGCGGAGGCCAGCCGGAGCCGGATGCTGCCCTGGCGCAGCGCGACGGTGCGGGAGCCGTCCGGGGCGGTGGTCGGGGCGTCGGCGGTGAAGCCGAGGTCGGCGCGGAGTCCGGCCGCGGTCTTGTCGGCGTCCGCGCAGTGGAACTCGACGTGGGTGATGGTCTGGATGGACAACGGGTTCTCCCCCCGGAGGGATGGTGGTTCGAGGAGCGGCGCGCTGCCGCCGGGCGGCGGTGCCCGGCGGGTGATCGCCGTCGGGTGGTGGGCCGCCACCGGGCGGCGGCGGTCGGCCGGTGGCGGTCGGGTGACGCAGGCCGGGTGACGCGGGTCGGGTGACGCGGGTCGGGCGGCCGCTAGCGGGTGGCCCGGGTGGAGGCCGGTCCGAGGATCAGGCTGAGGTTGTGGCCGCCGAAGGCGAAGGCGTTGCTCAGGGCGGCGCGCACCGGGCCGGACCGGGCGGAGCCCCGGACGTGGTCCAGGTCGCAGGCCGGGTCGGGATCGGTCAGGTTGAGGGTGGGAGGCAGTGTCCCGCGGGCCACCGCGAGGGCGGTCACCGCGGCCTCCAACGCGCCCGCGGCGCCGAGGAGGTGGCCGGTGGCGCCCTTGGTGGAGCTGACCGCGGGCGGGTGGGCGCCGAACACCGCGTGCAGCGCGGCGGTCTCGGCCACGTCGCCGAGCCTGGTGCCGGTGCCGTGGGCGTTCACGTAGTCGACGTCCTCCGGGGCCAGGCCGGCGTTGGCGAGCGCGGCGCGCATCGCGTCGGCGGCGCCGGTGCCGTCCGGACGGGGCATGGTCGGGTGGTGGGCGTCGGTGGAGGCGCCCCAGCCGAGGACGTCCGCATACCCGGCGGCGCCGCGCGCCTCGGCGTGCTCGGCCCGCTCCAGGACGAGGACGGCGCTGCCCTCGCCCAGCACGAAGCCGTTGCGGCGGCTGTCGAAGGGGCGGCTGGCCTGCTCGGGATCGTCCCAGCCCTGCGCCAGGGCCCGGGCGTTGGTGAAGGCGGCGGCGATCGTCGGGTGCAGCGAGGACTCGGTGCCGCCGCACACCACCACGTCGGCGTCGCCGGCCCGGATCAGCCGCAGCCCCTCCGCGATCGCCTGGGCGCCGGCGGCGCAGGCCGTCACCACGGCGGAGCTGTAGCCCCGGATGCCGTGCTTGATGGCGATCCGGGCGGCGGCCATGTTGGAGAGCATGCCGGGCAGCAGGTACGGGCTGACGCCGGGCCGGCCGCGCTCCAGCCGGCGGTGCGACTGCTGCTCGAAGGTCTCCAGCCCGCCGCCGCCGGTGGCCAGCACCACGGCGGTGCGGTGCGGGTCGGCGTCCCGGCCGACGGCCAGGCCGGCGTCGGCGAGCGCGTCGTCGGCGGCGGCCAGGGCCAGCAGGACGAAGCGGTCCACGCAGCGGGTCTCGGTGGGCGGCAGCACCTCCCGACCGTCCACGGCGGGGGCGATCCCGGCTGCGGGCAGCCAGCCGTGCGCGGCGTGGCCCTCGGGGACGGCGCCCAGGCCGGAGCGGCCGGCGGTGAGCGCCTCGAACACCCCGCCCGGCTCGCGGCCGAGCGGGGAGACCAGGCCGATGCCGGTGACGACGGCGCCGGGGCGCGGGCTGGGGCGGGCGCCGGTGGCGGTCACGCGCCCACCGCCGCGAGGTGGAGCTCGCGCAGCAGGACCTTGCGGACCTTGCCCGTCGGGCCGAGCGGGATGCGCTCGGGGGAGACCACCAGGACCTTGCGGACGGTCGCGGCGGCGGCCTCGTCCAGGGCGGCGACGACCGCCCCGGTGCGGTCCGCGGCCTCGTCGGCGTCGGCGGCGAGGAGCAGCAGCACGTCGGTGACGACGCGCTCGCCGTCCCGCACCGCGACGACCGTGCAGTCCAGCACGTCCGGGCAGGCGGCCAGCACCCGCTCCTCCGACATCGCGGTGAACAGCCGCTTGCCGTCGCCGAGTTCGACCGAGTCGACGGCCCGGTCGACGTGGTAGTAGTAGCCCTCCTCGTCCCGGTACACCAGGTCCCCGGTGAGGAAGCGGCCGCGCAGCCGGGTGCGGAAGGTGGTGGCCGAGTCGTTCCAGTAGCCGAGTGCCAGGGTGGGCGAGGCGGTGGCCAGTTCGCCGACCTCCCCCGGCCCGAGCGGCTCGCCGTCCGGGCCGACCACCTCGCAGTCGACGAAGGCGTGCGGTCGCCCGACGCAGCGGCCGTAGCGCTCGGTGCCGGGGGCGTGGGTGACGAAGAAGTGCGAGTGCCCCATCTCCGTGGAGCCGAGGCCGTCCACGAACTGGGAGCCGGGCACCCGGGTGCGGCCCGCCCGGGTGACGGTCTCCCGGCTGCCGGTGGCGATCAGGCGGCGGATGTGCACCTCGTGGGCGCAGTCGCCGGTGTTCCACCAGAGCGCGACGGAGCTCAGGTCGCGGGCGGTGAGGTCGTGCCGGGCGAGGTCGGCCCAGGTGGCGGCGAAGCCGACCACTCCGGTGGGCCGCCACCGCTCGACGGCTTCCAGTACTCCGTCGCCCGACTGCCGGGAGAGCAGGGCGAGTTCGGTGTGCGAGCTGAGCGCGAGGTTGAGCGCGATCAGGGTGGCGGCGTGGGGGGCGGGCAGTGCGCTGAGCATCCGGTCCTGGCCCTGTGGGCGGGGCAGGCGCAGCCGGTGGCGGATCGCGGCGTACAGGCTCGCGTGCGAGTGGACGACGGCCTTGGGCATCCCGGTGGTGCCGGAGGAGTGGGTGATGGCCACCGGGTCGCCGGACCAGTGCCGGTACGGCTGCGGGGCCGCGTCCGCGTCGCCGGCGCCGAGCGTGGCGATCGCGGGCAGCAGGGGCGCGCCGGGGTCGTGGCCGGCCAGGGCGGCCAGGCGGGCCGGGTCCGCGAGGACGCCGGCCGCGCCGAGGCGGGCGGTGTAGCGGGCGGCGCGCTCGCCGTCCAGGTTGGGGTTCAGCAGCGCGGGGATGGCGCCGAGCCGGGCCAGGGCGAGGAAGGAGAGCACGTGGTCGGCGGCGTCGCCCGCGTACACCACCACCGGGTCGCGCCGGGCGATGCCCAGGCCGTGCAGTGCGGCGGCGCGGGCCCGGACGGCGCGGTCCAGCTCGCGCAGGGTGAAGGGCTGCCAGGCGGGGTGGTCGTCCACCGGGGTGTCGAAGGTGATCAGGGGCACGTCCAGGTCGAGCCCGAGGGCGATCCGGGCGGTGAGGACGTTGCCGGCGCCCACGTCGGGGTCGTCCGCGAGCTGGGTGCGGAGGCTGCGGATGGTCACGGGGGTGGGTCCCTCCCTCGGGGCCGGTGGACGGCCCGGGCGGCTGATCGGGTGGCAGGGCGGTCGGCCGCACCGGCGGGAGGTGTGGTCGGCCGCGGGGGCGACGGGTGTCGGGAGCGAGGCGATGCCCGGGAGGGGCGCTGGTGTGCCGGGTAGGGCTGCGTCAGGCGCCGGGCTTCGATGGTTCCTACGGCCGGCGGTGGCCGGCGGGTTCAGTCCGTTCGGGCTGGTCGGCTTCGGGCTGGTCGGCTTCGGGTCGGTCGGGGTCCGGGGCCGGTCCGGCGAGCAGGACGGCGGCGGCCCGGCCCCCGTCGGGTGTCTGCTCGGCGGCGACGGCCAGCACCCGGTCGGCGTCGCCGTCCCGGAGCAGCAGCGCGGCGAGCTCGAACGCGTCGTCCGGGACGCCTCCGGGCGCGGCCTCGGCCGGGCAGATCGCCATGATCGGGCCGGTCAGGCCCCAGCGCGCGGCGATGTGGCCGAGGACGGCGTTGGGGTTGGACTGGAAGAACAGCAGCGGGCCGGTCCGCTGCCCGGGTTCGGCGCTGCGTTCGATGGCCCGCGCGGTGTCGAGGTCGCCGCTCGCACTGGCGAGCAGCAGGGCGGTCCGTCCGGGGGCGGGCGGCTCGCCGTGGTGGGCGCGCAGGCAGCGCTCGGCGGTGTCGGCGACCAGCGGGTTGAAGCCGGAGGCGGCGAAGCCGGGCAGCGGTGGCGGCGGCCCGTCCAGGCCGGGGGCGGGGCGGCGGGCCTCGGCGAGGACCCGCAGTCCGTGGGTGCGGTCGGCAGGGGCGGTCATGGCGGTGGTGGTCATCCCGGGGCCAGCAGGAGGGCGGTGTTGGCGCCGCCGAAGGCGGAGTTGAGGCTGAGCGCGTACGGGGGCCTGGCGGCGCGCGGGCCGTCCAGGACGAGGTCCAGGTCGAGGTCCGGGTCCCGGCCGAGCCAGCCGGCGTTGACGGGGAGCAGTCCCCTGTCCAACGCGCCGATGGTGGTGGCGAGTTCGAGCAGGGCGGAGGCCTCCAGGGCGTGCCCGTGCACGGACTTGCCGGAGCTGACCGGCAGGCGGTCGGTGTGCGGGCCGAACACCCGCCGCAGGGCGCGCTCCTCGGCCCGGTCGGCGAGCGGGGAGCCGGTGCCGTTGGCGTTGACGTAGCCGACCTCGGCCGGGTCGACGCCCGCGCGGGCGAGCGCGGCCTCGATCGCCCGGGCCGCCCCGAGGCCCTCCGGTTCCGGACGGCAGACGTGGTGGGCGTCCCCGGCGCGGCCCCAGCCGGCCAGCCGGGCCAGCGCGGGCGCGCCGCGCTGTTCGGCCGCCGGGGCGGACTCGACCAGGACGGCGGCGGCTGCGTCGGCGAGCAGGGTGCCTGTGCGGCCGGCGCTGAACGGGCGGGCCTCGCCGTCGCGGGCCAGCGCCCGTCCGGCGTCGAACACCGCGAAGACGCCCGGTTCGACCAGGTGCCCGGCCGCGACCAGGACCCGCTCGTGCCGTCCGCTCGCCACCAGTGCACCCGCGTCGGCCACGGCGCTGGCGGCGGCCACGCAGGCGTTGGTGTACACCCGGGTGACACCCGGTGCGCCCCAGCGGGCGCGGACCCCGGCGGCCACCGCGTCGGCGGTCGCCCGGGTGCCCGCGTCGCTGTGCAGCGCGAGCAGCACCGGCAGGTCGGCGCCCTCGGCGGCGGTCAGCCCGGCCTGTTCGCAGGCCTGGCCGATCGCCGCGAGCACGGCCCTGGCCAGCGGGAAGGTGCAGGCCGGCGGCACGGTGCCGGGGAACAGCGCGGCCCGGGAGGTGCGGCGGGCGCTCACGTCGAAGCGGGTGACCGGGCCGGACAGCACCCGGCCGTGGACGGCGGCCTCGGTCAGCGCGGCGAGCCCCGTCCCGGCGGCGCTGAGCACCCCGACCCCGGTGACCACCGGGCGGCCCTCCGCCCGGCCCGGCGGTGCGCCGGTGTCGGCGGGGATCACGGCCGGGTGCCTGCGCGGTCGGCGAGGACGGCCTCGCGGAGCAGTTCGGTGGCGTCGTCGACGGTGCGCACCGCCCCGAAGCGGTCGTCGTCCAGGTCCAGCAGGAGTCCGTAGCGCTGCTCGAACTCGGCTACGAGCCAGGTGAGTTCGAGCGATCCGAGGTCCTCGGGCACGGTGTCGACGGCGCGCTGCCCGAACGCCGCCAGCATGGTGAGCACCGCGAGCCGGTCCGGCAGGGCGTCGGGGCGCGGGGCGCCGGTCACGCGGCGCTGCCGGAGGTGGCGGCGAGGGCGTCGATCCGGCGGGCGACGTCGGCGGTGAACTCGTCCAGCGTCATCAGGGCGGTGGTCTCCATCTCGTCCAGGTCGAACTTGATCCCGAACTCGTCCTCGACCTGCACCGACAGGTCGGCCAGCGCGAGCGATTCGAGGTCGAGACCGGCCGGGCCGAGGTCGGTGTCCCCGGTGACCTCGGAGACGTCGTACTGCATCTCGGCGAGCGAGGCCAGGACGAAGGCGCGGATGCGGTCCTGCATGGTGGTGGCTCCTTGTCGGGGTGTGGTGCGCGGGGTGTGGTGCGCGGGGAACGGGGCACGCGGCCCGGGCGGCCGACGCGGTCAGCCGGCGGCGGCGCCGCGCAGGGCGGTCGGGTCGCGCAGCAGCTTTCCGGTGGCGGTGCGGGGCAGGCGCTCCAGCCGGGCGAGCCGGCGCGGCCGCTTGTAGCCGGCCAGGCGGCGGGCCAGCCCGTCCTGGACGGCGGCGAGGTCGGCGCCCGGGTCGGTGGCGAGGTACGCCTCGATCACGCCGCCGTCGAAGACCACCACGGCCTCGCGTACCCCGGGCAGCGCGGTGAGCGTCTGCTCGACCTCGGTGAGGTCGACCTTCAGCCCGCCGACCGAGACCTGGGAGTCCAGGCGGCCGAGCACGGTGACGGCGCCGTCGGCGGCCGGCTCGGCCGCGTCCCGGGTGTGCAGCCAGCCGTCCGACCAGCGGGTCGGGTCGTCCAGCCCGGGGTACGGGGAGGACGCCGTGCGGATCTGCAACTCACCCTTGACCGAGCGCAGTTCCATGCCGTGCACGGGCCGCTTGGCGGGGTGGAGGGTGCCGGAGAGGTCGGTGGCGATCACCCCGGTCTCGGTCATGCCGTACATCGTGCCGAGCGGGACGCCGTACCGTTCGGCGAACAGTGCGGGCAGCCCCGGGCGGACGAGCTCGCCCGCCACGACCATCCGCCGCAGCCGGGGCAGCGGCGGGGGAGCGACCACCCCCGCCAGCAGTTCGGCGTGGAAGGGCACTCCGATCACGGTCGTCGGCCGGTCGCCGGCGGCGACCTCGGCGAGGATCCCCGCCGCCGTCATCCGCTCCGGCACGGTGAGCGCGGCCCGGGCGTGCAGGCTGTTGAGCAGCCCCCCGACCAGGCCGAGCACGTGCACCACCGAGGAGAGCAGGACGACCCGCTCGCCCTCGCCGGGGAACTCCACCAGCCTTCGGTAGCAGTCGAGTTCGCGCAGCAGATCGGCCGCGGTACGGGCGATGACCTTGGCCGGGCCGGTGGATCCGGAGCTGAGCTGGACCAGCGCGTGTCCGGTGCGGGCCGGGCGCCCGTCCACCAGCGGGACGGCCACCGGCTCGACTTCGGAGAAGCCGCGCAGGGCCGCCGCGGTGCGATGGGCGGAGCCTACCAGGACCTGCGGGGCCAGCCGCGCCACCGCCGCGTCGACCTCGTGGTCGGTCAACCGGTGGTCGAGCAGGGCGGCTTGGCCGCCGAGGCGCCAGCATGCCAGCAGTACCGCGACGAACGCCACCGAGGGCGGCAGTCGCAGCGCCGCCGTTCCGCCGGGGCCGAGCCCGGCGGCCGCCAGCAGCTCGGACTGCTCGTCGACCAGGGCGCGCAGGGCGGCCCGGTCGAGCGGTGCGCCGAGGCGCAGGCACTCCTCGCCGCCGGGGCCGGCCAGCAGCTCCCGGTCGACCCAGGTGTCCGGGGCGTCGGAGTGCGGCGGGAAGGCAGCCGGAAGTACGGAGGGGGAAAAGCCGGTCAACGCGGCTCCACACAAGTGAGGGGATTTTGACATGAACGCCGTTAACAAATCCGAACGGCCAATTCCGTGGCCAGACCATGGCACAGACGATTGGTCAAATCAAGGTCTATACCAATGGGGTTGTTGCTCCTACGCTGCCCAACCGGGACCGGCCCGCGCGTGGCCGTCCTGGAACGAGGAATGCCCGTGGGAGTTCTCACGCCGGCCGGGATCGAGCGTGCGGCGCGCGCCCGACTGCCCACGGAAATCTGGGATTTCATCGAAGGCGGCAGCGATGCGGAACGCACCCTGGCGGCCAACCGGGAGATGTTCGGCCGCCATGCGCTGCGTCCGAGGGCCCTGGTCGACGTCTCCGCCTGCGACCTCGGGCTGACCCTGCTCGGCGCACCGCTGCGCGTCCCGCTCGGGATCGCCCCGATGGCCTACCACCGGCTGGTCGACCCGGAGGGGGAGACCGCCACCGCGCGCGCGGCCGGCCGGGCCGGCGCCCTGCTGGTCGTCGGGATGTTCGCCAGCCGCACCCTGGAGGAGATCGCCGGAGCCGCCACCGGGCCGCTCTGGCTCCAGCTGTACTGGCTGCGCGAACGCGCCGCCCTCGCCGCCCTGGTCGAACGCGCCGAGACGGCCGACTACCGCGCCCTGGTGCTGACCGTCGACGCCCCCAGGATCGGCCGCCGACTGCGCGACCTGCGCAACGGCTTCGCCGTCCCGTCCACCGTCCGGGCGGTCAACCTGGACCGCTCCCTGATGTCCGCCAGCCACCGTGCCACCGGAGGCAGTTCGGGCATCGCCGAGCACGCCAGGGAGCAGTTCGACCCGACGCTGAGCTGGGCCGACCTCGCCTGGCTGCGCGAGCGCACCCGGCTGCCGCTGGTCCTCAAGGGAATCCTCACCGCCGAGGACGCCCGGCTGGCCGTCGAGCACGGCGTCGACGCCCTGCTGGTCTCCAACCACGGCGGCCGCCAACTCGACGGGGCGATGCCCGCCCTGGCCGCGCTGCCCGAGGTGGTGGCGGCCGTGCCCGCCGAGCTGCCGGTGCTCTTCGACGGCGGCGTGCGCAGCGGCACCGACCTCGCGATCGCACTCGCCCTCGGCGCCCGCGCCGTGCTGGTCGGCCGCCCCGCGCTCTGGGGGCTGGCCGCCGACGGCGAGGCCGGGGTGCACCGGATGCTCGACCTGCTGCGCGAGGAACTGGAGCACACCATGGCCCTGTTGGGCCGCCCCCGGCTCACCGACCTGGACCGCACCGCCCTGGCGCCCTGGCCCTGCCCGGCCGGCTGAAGCCCGCCGCGCCCGTGGCGCCCGGGGCCGGCCGTCGATTCCCGGCCCGTCCGAGGAGCCCGACACCGCCGTGGCACCCGGCCGTTGAACCCCGCCGTACCCGAACCGCGTTCTTCCACCAGGAGGTCCGACACATGACCGAGCAGAGCGAGAGAGCCCCGGAGAGGTTCCCGGGCTGGGACTGGGAGGACCCGGACGGGCTCGCCCCCAGGCTGGACGCCTTCAGCGCGCAGGTCGCCACCTGCGACACGTTGCGGGCGCACCCCGCCGGGCTGCCCCGGGACCACCGCGGGCTGCGCGAACTCGGCATCACCGGCATCGAGTTCGCCGCCTTCCGGACCACCCACCCGGAGGGGCTCGGCACCGACCTCGCCGCCCTGCGCGCGCCCGCTGCCGGCACTGCCACCGCGCCCGGAACCCTCTACCGGGTCGACGGCGACCGCTGGTTCACGCAGCTCGACATCGCCGAACCGCTGCCCCTCGCCGACGCCAGCGTCGACTGGGTGTACGCCGAGCACCTGATCGAGCACGTCACCCTGCCCGTCGCCGTCGGCTGGCTGCGCGAGGTCCGCCGGGTGCTGCGCCCCGGCGGCGTCCTGCGGCTGACCACCCCCGACCTCGCCCGCTACCTGGCCGGCTACACCAACGACGACGGCTTCCTCGCCAAGCACCGCCGCCGGCTGACCACCCTCGGCTTCGGGCCGCCGATGCCCGCCCGCCCGGCCTTCCTGGTCAACCAGATCTTCCGGTACTTCGGGCACCAGTGGATCTACGACCTGGACGAGCTGCGGCACGTCCTCACCCGGGCCGGGTTCGACCCCGACCGGATCCGCCCGTGCGCCTACCGCCAAGGCGCCCGTCCGGACGTCGCCGACCTGGACACGGCCTTCCGCACCGACGAGAGCATCTACGTCGAGGCAGACCGCTGAGCCCGCCGCCGAGCCCGTCAAAGAGCCCGTCAAAGAGCCCGCCGCCGAGCCCCGCGCACCGAACGGATCCGCCCATGCCCCTGCACCCCCAGGCCGAGGCGCTGCGCGCCCGCCGAGCGAGCAGCGGAACCCCGCCGCTCTACGACCTCACCCTCGCCGAGGCCCGGGCCGCCGACCTCGCCGACATCCGCGCGACGGCCGGTGAACCCGAGCCCGTCGCCGCCGTCGAGGAGCACCGGATCCCCGGCCCCGGCGGCGAACTCGCCCTGCGGCTCTACCGCCCCGAGGCCCCCGGCCGCCGACTGCCCGCGCTGCTCTACCTGTTCGGCGGCGGCTGGACGCTCGGCTCGCCCGACACCAGCGACGGGATCTGCCGCCGGCTCACCAACGCCGTCGGCTGCGTCACCGCCTCCGTCGGCTACCGGCTCGCCCCCGAACACCCCTTCCCCGCAGCGCTGCACGACTGCCGCGCCGCCCTGCTGCGGCTCGTCGAGCGGGCCGAGGAGTTCGGCCTCGACCCGGAGCGGATCGCCGTCGGCGGGGACAGCGCCGGCGGCAACCTCGCCGCCGCGCTCACCCTCCTGCTGCGCGCCGACGGCGGCCCCGCCCTGTGCCACCAACTGCTGGTGTACCCCAACACCGACCACGGCGCCGACACCCCCTCGCTGCGCGCCCACGACGACCCGGCCCTGTTCAACCGCCGTTCGGTGGCCTGGTACTGGAGGCACTACCTGGCCGACCGCGCCGACGGCGCCAGCCCGTACGCCTCCCCGCTGCGCGCCGCCACCCTGGCGGGCCTGCCGCCCGCGACCGTCCTGACCGCCGAGTACGACCCGCTGCGCGACGAGGGCGAACGGTACGCCGAGGCGCTGCGCGCCGCCGGGGTCCCGGTGGCACTGCGCCGCTACCAGGGCATGCCGCACGGCTTCTTCGCCATGACCGGCACCCTGGACGCGGCCGCCGAGGCGCAGGACTTCGCGGCCGAGCGCCTGCGGGAGGCGCTGCGGTGACCATCCCCTCGACCGAACTGCACGCCTCGCTGGCCGATCCGCTGCTGGACGCGATGACCTTCCTCAACGAGGTCACCACCCGCTACCCGGACGCCGTCTCCTTCGCCCCCGGTCGACCCTACGAGGGGTTCTTCGAGCCCGAGGACGTCCCGGCCCACCTGACGGCCTACCTCGCCCACCTCGCCGAGCGCGGCCTGGACCGCGCCGCGGTGCGCACCGCGCTGTTCCAGTACGGCCCGACCAAGGGCATCATCACCGACCTGGTCGCCCGCACCCTGGCCAACGACGAGGGCCTCACCGTGGACCCCGCAGCCGTGGTGGTCACCGTCGGTGCGCAGGAGGGCATGCTGCTGGTGCTGCGCGCGCTGTGCGCCGGCCCCGACGACGTCCTGCTGGTGAGCTCGCCCTGCTACGTCGGCGTGACCGGCGCCGCCCGGCTGCTCGACCTGACCGTCCGCCCCGTCCCCGAGGGCCCGGACGGCGGCCCCGACCCGGCGGCGGTCCGGGAGGCCGCCCGCGCGGTGCGGGCCGAAGGGCGCCGGCCGCGCGCCCTCTACGTCGTCCCGGACTTCGCCAACCCCTCCGGCACCAGCATGCCGGTCGCGGCCCGCACCGGGCTGCTGGAGGCGGCCGCCGAGGAGGGCGTGCTCGTCGTCGAGGACAACCCGTACGGCTTCTTCTCCCGCACGCCGGGGCCGCGGCCCACCCTCAAGGCGTTGGACCGCCGACGGCAGGTCGTCTACCTGGGCTCGTTCGCCAAGACCTGCTTCCCCGGCGCCCGGCTCGGCTACGTCGTCGCCGACCAGGAGGTGTCCGGCCCCGGCGGCCGGCGCAGCCTGCTCGCGGACGAGCTGGCCAAGCTGAAGAGCATGACGACGGTCAACACGCCCGCGCTCAGCCAGGCCGTCATCGGTGGCATGCTGCTGGCCCACGACTGCCGCCTGCGGGCCGCCAACGCCGCGGCCACCGCCCACTACGCGGCCGGCCTGGACACCCTGCTGCGGGAGCTGGAGCGGCACTTCCCGGCCTCCGTGCGCAGCCGGCTGGGCATCTCCTGGACCAGGCCGGACGGCGGCTTCTTCGCCGTGCTGACGGTGCCCTTCGTCGCCGACGAGGCGGCCATGGAGCGCTGCGCGCGCGACCACGGGGTGCTCTGGACGCCGATGGCGCCGTTCTACCCGGGGGGCGGCGGCGAGCACCGGCTGCGGCTGTCGGTCAGCTCGCTGACGCAGGCGCAGATCATCGACGGGGTGGCGAAACTGGCGGCGTTCGTCACGGCGTGAGGCCCCCGGGAACGGCCGGGGAGGGACCGGCCAACGGCCGGGGAGGGGCCGGCCAACGGCCGGGGAGGGGCCGGCAGCGGACGGGGAGGGGCCCGGAGTGCACGGGACGGCCCCGGAGTGAGCGGGGTCGAGCCCCGGAGTGGAAAACGACGGAGGGCCCGGCTCATCGCGAG
The DNA here is from genome assembly GCF_044391605.1 of Kitasatospora sp. NPDC018619. NCBI lineage: Bacteria > Bacillati > Actinomycetota > Actinomycetes > Kitasatosporales > Streptomycetaceae > Kitasatospora > Kitasatospora sp. NPDC018619. Next base: position 148,763 of record NZ_JBISAI010000015.1, on the reverse strand, counting down.
CCGGGCCCGTCGGGCATCCGGGTCAGCGCACCCGGGTGGAGAACAGCCGGGCCGACCAGTACACCGCCACGACGGTCATCACCGTGACCACCAGCAGCCCCTGCCAGACCACGCCGGCCCCGGTGTGCCCGGAGAACAGTGCGCGCATGCCCTCCACCGCCCAGTAGAAGGGGTTCCACCGGGCCGCCTGCTGAAGCCACTGCGGCGCCAGGGTGAGCGGCAGCAGCACCCCCGACAGCAGTGCGATCGGCTGCGCGATGGTGTTGACCACCGGCGACATCGCCGCGTCGGTCGGCACCATCAGGGCGATGCCGAAGGAGATCGCCGAGGTCATCAGCGCCAGCAGGCCGAGCAGCAGGTAGGCGAGCAGCAGGTTCAGCGGGCTCACCCGCAGCCCGAACGGCAGCGCGATCAGGGTGATCAGCACGGCCTGGACCAGCAGCGCCACCATCTCCCGCATCGCCCGTCCGAGCAGCAGCGCCAGCCGGCTGACCGGTGTCACGCGCGAGCGCTCGATGATGCCAGCCTTGAGTTCGCCGAGCAGGCTGAAGCCGGTGAACAGGCCGCCGAAGATGCACAGCACCGCCAACAGGCCCGGCACGTACACCTGGTAGGCGTCGGCGTAGCTGCTCGCGCCCTGCGGGGCGAGGACCTTCTTCAGCAGCGGGGCGAACAGCAGGAGGTAGAAGACGGGTTGGATGATGCCGACGGCGATCCAGACCGGGGTGCGGATCATGAGCAGCAGCTGGCGCTGGAAGACCAGCCAGGTGTCGCGGGCGAGCTTCACGGTCTCCCCAGGGAGGTGTGCGGGTCCGGGTGGTGCGGGGGTGGGGTGGGTGCGGCGACGAGCGGCCGGTACGGGGGCGGGGCGGCGGTAGCCAACGGCCGGTACGGGGGCGGGGCTGCTGCGCCCACCGCCCGGCGCCGGGGTCAGGACTGCCCCAACGACCGCCCGGTGCGGGCCAGGAACACGTCGTCCAGGCTGGGCCGTTGGAGCTGCACGGTGCCGGGCGTCACGCCCGCCGCGTCCAGGGCGCGCAGCAGCTGCGGGATGGCGGCTGCGCCGTCCTCCAGGTACAGCCGCAGGCCCTCGTCGCCGTTCTGCTCCAGCCGGTGCAGGTACGGCTGCGGGCGCAGCACCGCGGCCGCGCGCTCGACGGCGGCCTCCCCGGCGTCGAGCCCGACCAGGACGACGTCGCCGGAGATCTCGCGCTTGAGCGCCTCGGGGGTGCCCTCGGCCACCACCTCGCCGTGGTCGACGATGGCGACGCGGTCGCAGAGCGCGTCGGCCTCGTCGAGGTAGTGCGTGGTGACCACCACCGTCATGCCCTCGGTGCGCAGTCGGCGGATCTCCTCCCAGACGTACGCCCGGCTGGCCGGGTCCAGGCCGACGGTGGGCTCGTCCAGGAACAGCACCCGGGGCTGGTGGATCACCCCGAGCGCGATGTCCACCCGGCGGCGCTGGCCGCCGGAGTAGGTGGCGCACGGGCGGTCGCCGAATTCGGTCAGGTCGAAGGCCTTGAGTGCGTCCTCGGCGGCCTGCACGGCCTGCGCCTTCGGCGCGCCGTACATCCGGGCCTGGAGCACCAGTTCCTCGCGGCCGCTGACGTGGTCGGTGGTGCCGCCGCCCTGGGCGACGTAGCCGATCCGCCGCCGGACCCCGGCCGGGTCGGCGAGCAGGTCGGCCCCCGCGATGACGGCCTGTCCGCCGTCCGGGCGGATCAGGGTGGCCAGCATGCGCAGGGTGGTGGTCTTGCCGGCGCCGTTGGGGCCGAGGAAGCCGTAGATCTCGCCGGCGTCGACGGACAGGTCGATGCCGCGGACGGCGTCGACGGTGGCGTCCCCGCCGCTGCGGCGGGAGGTCTTCTTGCGGTAGGACTTGCGCAGTCCCGCGGTCTCGATCAACCGGAACTCCCGTGCGGGGTGGGCTGCCACGGCACCTGGAAAGGCGGGGCCCGGCACCTGCGGAGGGCGGTGCCGCTGCGACACCCTAGGGTGAACCCGGCCGCCGACACAATGGCCTAGACCAATGGACGTGCCCGCCCCGGTCTGCTACAGGGCGGCCCGGCCGCCTCGGGCGAGCGCCTCCAGCCGGTCCGCCGCGGTCGCCGCGCCGCCTCCGGCCAGGAGTTCCGCGCCCATCTGAACCGCTCGCTCCCGGTACGCCGTTGAGTCCAGTACGGCCCGCAGCGCGTCCGCCAGCCGCTCCGGCGTGACGCGCGCGAACGGCACCCGCAGCCCCGCGCGGGCCGCCGCCACCCGGCCGGCCACGACCGGCTGGTCGTGCCGGATCGGCGCGGTGACCAGCGGCAGGCCGTGGGCCAGCGCCTCGCCCACGGTGTTCATCCCGCCGTGGCACAGCACCGCGTCCAGTTCGCCGCGCGCCATCAGCTCCAGCACCGGAGCCCGGTCCACGGCCACGGCGTGGGCGGGCAGTTCGGGCAGCAGCCCGCGTGGCGCGGCGAACACCGGCTGGACGTCCCCGCCGCACAGCTCCAGGGCCCGGACGGCCCGGGCCAGGAAGTCCGCGCCCAGTTCGCCGGCCAGCGTGCCCATGGTGACCAGCACCCGCCGCCGCCCCGGCCGCAGCCGCTCCCAGGGGAAGTCCGGATCGTGCGGCCGTGCCCGGAGCACCGGCCCGACCGCCGCGTGCTCCGGCGCCGGGGCCGCGCCGGTCAGCGCCGGGCCGCTGGTGGAGACCACCAGGGAGGGGGAGAAGCGCGGGTCCAGGTACTCCTCCGCGGGCAGTGCGGCGCGCTCCCACAGTTCGCGCAGCAGGCCGGTCATCCAGGCCTCGACCTGCGGCAACGCCCGGTAGGGGCGGCCCAGTTCCATCGCCCCGGGCGCGAAGGACGCCCACGGCAGCCCGTGCCGGTGCGCCACCAGTGCGCCGGCCGGGGTGTGCTGGTCGACGAGGAGGACGTCCGGCCGCCACTCCCGGACGATCGCGTCGAGCGGCTTCGCGGTGAACCGCGCGTACGGGACGACGAAGCCCTCCCAGAGCGTGCGCAGGGCGGCCAGCCCGTGCCCGCCCTGGGCCCGGAAGGCCCGGGTGCCGGTGCCGAGCACCTCCGCGCGGGGGCCGAGCAGCGGGCGCAGCACGGATTCGGTGCCCGTCCAGGCGACTCGGTGGCCGCGTGCGGCCAGTTCGGCGGCGATGCCCGCAGCCGGGTTCACGTGGCCGGTCAGGGGTGGGGCCACCAGCAGGAACCGGGTCATCGGGTGTCCTCCTCGGGGAGCAGTCGCTGGAGGTCCGCGACGGTCAGGGCCTCCAGGGCGGGCAGGTCCAGCCCGGCGCGCAGCGCGGCCAGGTCGGCCTGCGGGCCGAAGCGCTCGCGCAGCCGCTCGGCCAGTTCGGCGAGTTCGTCCTCGTCCAGCAGCAGGTCGCCGTCCAGCCGGGCCTGCGGGGTGACGTGGCGCGCCCAGCCGGGCGGCGCGCCGGCCACCTCGACCAGCAGCGCCACCAGCTCCCGGTTCAACGGCGCGCCGGGGGAACGGGGTTCAGGATTCGGCATGAGAGATCTCCCACCTTGCTCGACGGCACGGGGTGAACGCGGCCGCACCGGAGCGCGGTCGGGTGCTCCCGCGGGGCGGCGGCGACGGAGGGGGCCCGAGATCACTTGTGCGACCAGGCGGGCGTCGGAATACTAGCCCTCGTGACCGCACTGGAGGCAGTGGCCGTCCACCTCCCCCCGCACGCCGTTCCGATCGAGGCGGTGGGCGAGCGCATCGGCCTGACCCCACGTCAACTCCGTCTCTTCCGCCGCTTCCACGGCCTGGACCAGCTGCGTCTGGACCCGGCCGGGACGCTGCCCGACCTGCTCGGATCCGCCCTGGACAAGCTGCCGGAGCTGCGCGGACGCGAACGCGACGTCCGCTTCGTGATCCACGCCCGCAGCATGCCGGTGGCGGTGCCCCATCCGCTCAACCCGCTGCACGACCTGCTCGACGCCCGTGGGCTGGCGCACGCGAGCGCCTTCACGGTGACCCACCACGCCTGCGCCGTGGGCCTGCTGGCCATCGACCTGGCCGGGCGGCTGCTCGCGGCCGATCCCGACCCGGCGGCACTCGCGCTGGTGCTGACGGGTGAGAAGACCTTCACCCGGGACGCCCAGGTGGTGCCCGAGACCGGCATCTTCGCCGAGGGCGCGGCCGCCTGCCTGGTCAGCGCCGACGGCGGGAGCCACCGGATGCTCTCCTTCGCGGTGCGCCAGCGCCCGGAGTTCGACGGCCGGCTGGCCGAGGACCAGGCCCTGCTCGCCCGCTACCAGCGCGAGTACCCCACCGTGATGGTGGAGGCGATCGAGGCCGCCCTGGACCAGGCCGGTCTGGACCTCTCCGACCTGGCCGCGATCCTTCCGCACAACGTCAACCAGGCGTCCTGGCGGATGATCGCGCGCCGGATCGGCTTCCCGGTGGAGAAAGTCGTGCTGGACAACGTGCGGTCGGTCGGGCACAGTTTCGCCTCGGACAGCCTCATCAACCTCCACACCGCCACCACACGCGGGCTGCTCCGCCGCGGCGACCACTACCTGATCGCCGCCGCGGGCGTCGGAGCGACCTTCTCCGCGATGGCGATGCGGTACTGACGGCCCGCCGCCTCCACGGACGGCCGCCGTCCGCACGGTGACGCCGGATCCCCACACCACCCCAGAGCCCCGGAGCGCCTGCAAGCCCCGGGAGCACACTTCCCACGGACGACGGGACGGGACACCCATGTCAGAAGCCGCGGTCCAGACCACCGACCCCGAACTGCGCGAGCGCATCCTGCACGGCATCGGCGAGCTCCTGCCGCGCGTCCTCAAGCGCGAACTGACCGAAATCCCCCAGGACGCCTGTCTCTTCGACGACCTCGGGCTCACCTCGGCCGGCACCATCGAGCTGATCCTGGAGTTGGAGGAGGCGCTGGACATCCAGGTGGACGTCGAGCAGATCACCGAGGACGACCTGCGGTCGGTCACCAGGCTGGCCGACTACGTCGCCGGGCACGTCATCCCCGAGGACTGACCGGGTGGCCCCCGGCCCCACCGGCCTGCGGATCACCCGGGCGCTCGCCCGCCGCTTCGACGGCCGCTCGGAGACCTCGCTCGACCCGGATCTGCGGGTCTTCGTCTCCGACCTCGTCCGCCCGCACGGCCTGCCGCTGCGCGAGGACCTGCTGGCCGAGGGCGTCGGCCACTCCTACGAGGAGCTGGCCGTCGGACCGCTGCGCGAGGCGCTGGCCGAGGACGAGCCGGCGGACCTGCTGATCCTGGCCTTCGACACCCCGGACGTCCGGCCCGGTGCGCCGTCCTCGCTGGCGCTCAGCCGCTCCGTCCCGGGGAGCCCGCTCGCCTTCGCGGTCTGCGACCAGGGCGGTGCGGCGGCCTTCACCGCCCTGCGGCTGGCCGCCGCCCACCAGCGCACCGGCACCTGCCGCCGCGCCGTGGTGGTACTGGCCGAACAGACCGCGCTGCACTACGAACCCCCCGGTCCGGTGCCGTTGCCGGAGCGGCACGCGGTGGTGGTGCTGGTCTGCGAGGAGGCGCCCGGTGAGGGCCTGGCCGTCCGGCAGGCCCGGGGCGCGGCCTGCCCGGCGGAGGCGGTCCGCGCCGAGGCCGAGGGGCTCGGGCCCCGGGCGGCGCTCCTGCTCGGGCCCGGCCTCGGCTCCGGGAGCGGCCTCGGCTCCGGGCCCGGGCGCGGCACCGGTTCCGGGCCCGGGCACGGCACCGGTTCCGGCGCGGACCGCACCGCCCGTCCCGGCGCCGGGGCGTCCGCACCGGCCCAGCCGTTCACCGGGCTCTGGGCGGAGTTGGCCGAGCACCTCCCGCGCTGGCGGGCGGAGGGCCGCCCCGCGTTGCTGGCCGGGTACGACCGGCGGCTCGGCGTGCTCAGCACGCTGGCCCTGCCGTGACGGCGGTCGGGCTCTGGCTGATCGATACGCGTCAACCAGCGTGCGTCTTCGACGAGTTGTGGCCACTGCTGGATCCGGGCGAACGGGCCCGGGCGGCGCGGTTGGCCCCCGGGGCGCGTGAGCGCTTCACGGTGGTCCGCGGCGCCGTCCGGCAGTTGGTCGCCGCCCGGCTCGGAGTGCAACCCGCCGGGCTGTGCTGGCGGTACGGCCCGCACGGCAAGCCCGAACCCCTGCGGGCCGGCGGCCTGCGGGTCAACTGGTCGGCCTCGGAGGCGCTCGCGCTGCTGGTCATGGCCGAGGGGCGGGCGGTCGGCGTCGACGTCGAGCGGCTCCCCGCACCCCGGACGGCCGAGCGGATGGCCGCCCGCTGGTTCCCGTCCGAGGAGGCGCGATTCGTGGCCGAGCCCGTGGATCCGGCCGAGCGGGCGGCACGGTTCACCACCCTGTGGTGCCGTCGCGAGGCCTGCGTCAAGGCGTACGGCGGGCGGCTCGTGCAGTCCTTCGGCCTGTCCGTGGGCGGCCCGGCACCGGTGGCGGTCGCCGATCCCGGCGGGCTCGGGCCGGGCCCGGCCCGGCTCTGCGACGCCTCCGTCCCGGGGCCGTTCCGGGCTGCCGTCGCCACCCTCGGCGAATCGCCGGTACACGTCAACTATGGCCAATGGTCGGTGAGTTGACGGTCCATCCAGCTATAGGCAATGTGGTCTGGACCAGATCGCGAGGGCGCTGGTAGCGTCCCGGTCACACCCCCCGCCGAGCCCTTCCCGGAGGTCTCCGCCCCTTCCCCGGCAAGCCGAAAGGCGCGTACGACGTGACTCCGCACGCCACCCCACCGCACGATCCGGCGTCACCCGGCGCGACGCCGTGCGGCACCGAACCGACCACCCGGCGGATCACCGTCCGGTACGCCGCCGGAAGTGGTGGGTCCGGCCCGCTCACCCGGGGCCAGGCCAACATGGTCCTCTGCATCCGGGGCGACGCGCCCGAGCGGATCAACCGGGAGTCCGTCTGGCCGGTGCCGGACGGCGTCTCGGTCCCTTCGGGGCTGGTCGCACTGCGGCTGCTGGTGGAACGCCACGAGTCCCTGCGGACGTCCTTCCCGGCGGGCCCCGGCCCGGACGGGTTCCCGGACCGCCAGGTGGTGCACGGCCACGGCCGGTTCGCCGTCACCGTGGTCCAGGCGAGCGGCCGGTCCGCGGAGGAACTGGACGCGCTGGCAGCCGACCTGGGGCGTACCGACGTCGCCCTTCCGGTGCCTCTGGACGCCCCGCCGCGGGCCCGGTTCACCATGGTCGCGGACGGCGAGCGGCTGCTGCGGCTGGTCGCGGTGGTCTGCCATGCGGGCGCCGACGGCGGCGCCACCGCGGTGCTGATCCAGGACTGGTACGCCCTCGCCGCCGGGAAGGAGCTGCCGCCGGTCACCGCCCTGACCCCGCTCCGGGTGGCCGTCGCGGAGCAGGGCGTCCAGGGCCGCCGCAGGGCCGCGGCCGCGCTGCGGCACTGGGCCCGGATCCTCACCACCGGCCCGCAGGTCGTCTTCGCCGACGCGCGGATCACCGGCCCGCCCCGCGACCACAGTGCCCTGCTGGTGCGCTCGCGATCCGCCGCGGAGCACCTGGCCGCCGTCTGCCGGCGCACCGGGGCCAGCCCCTCGGTCGTCCTGCTCGCCGCCTTCGCCGCGCTGGTCGCCCACCGCTCGGGGCGGCCCGAGCTGGTGCTGTCGGCGCTCTCCGCCAACCGCCAACGGGCCGCCCTGTTCGACCACGTGGGCACCCTCGCCCAGGACGCGCTGATCCTGCTGGACACCGGCACGGCCGACCTCGACCAGCTGATCGGCCGCGCCAAGTCGGCCTCGCTGAGCGCCTACTGGCACAGCACCCTGGACGCCCAGCGGGTCTGGCAGCTCGTGGACGACGCCGCCCACGTGCGCGGCTCCCGGTTCTCCCGCCAGGTGGTCGTCAACGACCTGAGCCTCACCGTCCCGGCCGTCGTCGCCGACGTCCGGCCGGCCCCGGCCCTCGACCCCGAACTCACCGCGCTGCCCGCCCCGCCGCTGCCGGTCCGGCTGATGCTCACCGTCCTGCGGATCACCGACAGCCTCGACTTCGTGCTGGTCGCCTGCCCCCAGGTGCTCGACCCCGAGGAGACCGAGGGCTTCGCCCGGGCCCTGCCGGCCCTGCTCGCGGCCGCGGCCGACGGCCCGGTGCCGCTGTCCGGTCTGCCCGCCGGGCTCGGCCCGCCGGACGGCGGGCGCGAGGGCGACTGGCGGCTGGTCGACGGTGCCCGGATCGACCTCGCGGCCGTCCGGAGGCTGCTGCAGGCCGCCCTGGGCGACCACGAACTGTCCGTGCGCGACGGCCGGTTGGCGGTCGAGCTGTCCTGCGACGACCCGGGGTTCGGCCCGGCCGAGGCCCATCGCGCGGTGATCGCGGCGCTGCCCGGGCGCGACACCGCGATGGCGCCGCACCACTACACCGTCCGGCACGCCACCCCGGCCGGGGAGCGGAGCGCGGCCGGGGACGGGCGCGATCCGGCCGTCGTGGCCCGGCTGTCCGCGCTCACCTGAAGGGATGATCACGACGGACCGTGCGGTGCTCACCCCCACGGGTCGCCCCGACCGTCCGGCGGCTCCCGGGAGAGGCCGCGGTCCCGGCCCTCCCGGCCCCCTGGCACCTCCCGGTCCGCTCGCTCCTCCCACCCCGCTCGCCTCTCCCGGACCTCCTGGGAACAGGTCTGCCAGGAACAGGCGGAGGTCGCCCCCGAGGTGAGCCCCCAGGGGCTGGGCACCTCCTCGTCGTCGCCGTCCTGCACCGGCAGGCGGTCGATCACCGCGACCAGTGCGGGCGGCAGCTGGGGAGCCAGCCCCCGGTGCACCCGCGAGAGGATGTCGCGCCGTACGTCGTCCGGCAGCAGCGGCCGGTCCATCCGCAACGCCCGCGGGCCGGGCGGGCGTCGCGCCGTGGCGAGCTGGTCCGACCAGGCCCGCCAGTAGTCGGCGTCGTCGGTCTCGCCGAGCATCAGATGGTGCAGGTGCAGGCAGTACGCGGCCGTCCCGCTGCCCGAGCCGGCCGCGAAGCGCCACCAGAACTCGGCGCCCTCCTCCCTGCCGGTGGCGTACAGCAGCGCGCCGAACACCTCGGCTCCCTCCGGCTGGATCCGGCGCGCGTTGACCAGCAGGTCGAGTCCGTGCGAGGCGTCCGGCGCTCCCAGCACCAGGGCCACCACCAGGCCGAGTTCGAAGGCGGCCTGCTCGTGCTCCGAGGGCAGGTGGACGGGTGCGGCCGTCAGCCGCGCCCGGCGCACGGCGGCGATCCGCTCCGCGTTGGCGCGCTGCGGGCGGGGGACGCGGAACACCGTGCGCCCGCCCTCCGCCCGATCGGTCTCCTCCGGGCACCGCTCCTGCGGTATCCGTGTCACAGATCCCCTTCCCGGTCCGGGAGTTCGCCCACCCCGAGCCGGCGGGCCAGTCGCTCCCGGGCGTGCCGCAGGTTGGAGTGCACCGTCGCCACCGGCCGCCCCAGGTACGCCGCGATCACCTTGACGTGCAGCCCGAGCAGGTAGCGCAGGATCACCACGTCCCGCTGGCGGTCCGGGAGTTCGAGGATCGCCGCGTACAGCCGTACCTCGTCGGCCTCGCTGTGCAGCAGCCCCTTCGCCACCTGCTTGAAGGCGCCGATCACCGCCGCGAAGGTGACCGCCTCCACCTCCACCGGCTCCTCGGCGGCCACCCAGTCCGAGACGTGCCGGTTGGCCAACCGCCAGGCGTACGCGGCCGGTTCCTCGAACCGCAGCACCTGGGGCCAGCAGCGGGCCAGGTCGGCCTTCACCGCCGCGACCACCAGCGCCGCGTCGGCCTGGTTGCCTATCCGGGTCAACGCGAGGGCGCGCCAGGCGGGTTCATGCGTCTCGCAGAAGGCCGCATAGGGGAGGCCCAGGCGAAGTTCGGGGTCGGCTCGGAGTCCGGAGGCGGCGTCGGCCCTCGGCTCGGCCGCCGTCCCGCGGTGGTGCGCCACGGCCGTTCCGCCCCGGTGCCCATGCGCCGGGACACCCCTGTCGATCGTCATCGAGCCTGCTTTCCGTGGCCGTCGGCTGCGCACCGGGCCACCCGAGGGTCGGGCTGTCCGCGCCCATCCTCATTCCATCAGCCCTGTCACTCCAGGCTGCAATCCGAATACAGATTGTCATCTCATGCAAACCGGTGATTGGCCGGAATGCTCGGAAACCGTTCGGAAGGCACCCGTCCGCGCCTATGGTGGGGCGGAGAGGATCGAACAGGACGCGAGCCGGGGGAGTGCGATGGGTCGCTACGACGGAGTGGACCTGCGGCTCAACGTCCCGCACTCGGCCCGGATGTACGACTACTTCCTCGGCGGCTTCACCAACTTCGCCGCCGACCGCGAAGCCGCCGGGCACGCCCTCGCCGTCGCGCCCTGGCTGCGGGCCGCCGCCCGCGTCAACCGCGCCTTCATGCAGCGCTCGACCAGGGCGCTCGCCGAACTGGGCTTCGACCAGTTCCTCGACATCGGCACCGGCATCCCCACCTCGCCCAACCTCCACGAGGTCGCCCAGGGCGTGCGGCCGAGCGCCCGGGTGGTCTACGCCGACAACGACCCGATCGTGCTGTCGCACGCCCAGGCCCTGCTCACCGGCACCCCCGAGGGACGCACCGCGTACGTCGAGGCCGATGCCACCGACCCGGCCCGGCTGCTCGCGGCCCCCGGACTGCGGGAGGCCCTCGACCTGTCCCGACCGGTGGTGCTCTCCCTCAACGCCCTGCTCCACTTCGTGCCCGACACCCATGGCGCGTACGAGCTGGTGGAGCACCTCAAGGCGGCCCTCGTCCCCGGCAGCGCCCTGGTGCTCACCCACGTCAGCCCCGAGTTCGCGCCCGAGGACATCGCCAGGCTGACCAGGATCTACGAAGCCGCCGGCACCGCGGCCCAGGCCCGCACCCGCTCGCAGATCGCCCGCTTCTTCGACGGCTGGACCCTGCTCGACCCGGGGATCGTCCCCATCGCGCAGTGGCGCCCGACGCCCGGAGCGGCCCCGGTGGCCACCGAGGAGGTCTCGCTCTACGCGGGGGTCGCCGTCCGGCCGTGACGGCCGCCGCCCGGCGCCCCTCCGACGCCCCTCGGCCACCGGTGCGCACCGCTGACGAACCATCCCCAGCCGCACCGCGTCCTGCCGGTGGAGAAGGCGGCTCGCGCCGCGACGTCCTACCGGAGGGGGAACATGCACCCGCAGTCCTCGGAAGCCCGCCACACCCGCCCCACCCGCCGCACCGTCCTCGGCCTCGGGCTCGGGCTCGGAACGGCTCTTGCCGCCACCGGCGGTCCGGCCCTCGCGGCGCCAGCGGACGGCTCCGCCGGCGGTCCGGGCCTCCAGCAGGCCCTCGCCGCCCTCGAACGGGAGCACGCCGCCCGCCTCGGCGTGTACGGTCGCAACCTGGCCACCGGCCGGACGGTCCGGTACCGGGCCGGCGAGCTGTTCCCGATGTGCTCGGTGTTCAAGACCGTCGCCGTCGGCGCCGTCCTGCGCGACCTCGACCGGGACGGCGAGTTCCTCGCCCGGAGGATCCACTACACCGCGGAGGACCTGGCCCGCGCCGAGGGCGGGCGGATCACGAGCGAGCCGGCGAACCTGGCGAACGGCATGACCGTCGCCGAACTGTGCGGCGCCGCCATCTCCTACAGCGACAACACCGCGGCCAACCTGCTGCTCCGCGAACTCGGCGGGCCGACGGCCGTCACCCGCTTCGCCCGATCGATCGGCGACCGCGTCACCCGCCTGGACCGCTGGGAGCCCGAGCTCAACTCCGCCGAGCCCGACCGCCGCACCGACACCACCACCCCGTACGCCATCGCCCGCACCTATGACCGGCTCGCGCTCGGCAGCGCCCTGCCGCCGGCCAAGCGGGAGCTGATCGCCGGCTGGCTGCGGGCCAACACCACCAGCCTCCACCGCTTCCGCGAGGGCCTCCCGGCGGACTGGGCCGTCGCCGACAAGACCGGCACCGGCCGCCACGGCACCACCAACGACGTCGGCATCGCCTGGACGCCGGGCGGCGCCCCCGTCCTCCTCGCGGTGCTGGCCACCAAGCCGGCCGACGAGGCGGCGGCCATGGACGAGCCGCTGGTCGCCCGCACCGCCGCGGTGCTCGCCTCCGCGCTCGGGTAGGGCGGGCCCGGCGCGAGCCCTTCGCCGGGCGGCGGGGCCCGGATCCCGGATCCGGACCCCACCGCCCGGCCCCACCCCACGCCTCCCACTCCTCCCACCCGTTCCAGTCGTCCCACCCGTGCGCCGCCGTCCGCCCGGGCCCAGACTGGTGGTGGATCGACGCTGCCCCGCGAGGCTGGGAGAGGCATGCTGCTGGGACTCACCACCGCCCTGGTCGCGACCGTCTGCTTCGGCTTCGGGGCGGTCTTCCAGGCGCGCGGCGCGCGGTCGGCGCCGCGCGCGGACCGGGTCCGGGCCGGTCTGCTGGCCGCGCTGGTGCGGTCCTGGCAGTTCATCCTCGGCACCCTGCTGGACATCCTCGGCTTCGTGCTGAGCATCGTCGCCCTGCGCACCCTGCCGCTCTTCCTCGTCCAGGCCGTCACCAACGCCAGCTTGGCCGTCACCGCTGTGGCGGCCGTCCGGCTGCTGGGCGCGCGGCTGCGCCGGGGCGACCTCGCGGGCGTCCTCGCGGTGGTCGTCGGGCTGACCCTGCTGGCGCTGGGCTCCGGCCACTCGGGCCGCGACCACGCCGCGCCCGCCTTCCACTGGGCGCTGCTCGCCACCACCGCCGTCATGCTGCTCGCCACCCTGGCGCTGGTACGGCGGCAGGGCAACGCGGCCGCGGCCGGCCTGGGGCTGCTGGCCGGGATCGGCTTCGGCGTGACCAGCCTGGCCGTGCGGGTCCTGGACGTCTCCGGCCCGGTCACCGCGCTCACCGACCCGGCCGCCTACGCCCTCGTCGTCGGGGGGCTCGGCGGCTACCTCGCCTACGCCCTGGCCCTGCAGCGCGGCACGGTGACGGCGGCGACCGCCGCCGGGACGGTGGCCGAGACCTTCGGCCCCGCCCTGGTCGGGGTGACGGCGCTCGGGGACGCCGCGCGCCCCGGCTTCGAGTGGTGCGCGCTGACGGGCTTCGCGGTGGCCGTGGGCGGCACCTTCCTGCTCTCCCGCTTCGGTGAGCCGGAGGGCGGGTCCGCCGAGGCCTCCGCCCCGCGCCGGGACGCCGAGGCACCGGCCGCCGCCCCGCCCCGGTAGCCCGGACGGCGCCGCCGTGCGAAGGTGACTTGCCGGACAAAACGGACGGCGAGACGGTCACAGAGCGGCAGGTGCCCGATGGCGGAGGAGCCCCACCCCCGACCCCGGCGGTCGGACCCGAAGGTCGTCACCGACCCTACGGAGCCCGCGGACCCGACGGCCCCGGCACCCCCGACCGACCGCCCCGTCGCGCTGATCACCGGGGCCTCCTCCGGGATCGGCCGCGCCACCGCCACCCGCCTGGCCGACGCCGGCTGGCACACCCTGCTCTCCGGCACCGACCGCGCCCGCCTCGACGAACTCGCCGACCGCACCGGCGGCCGCGCCCTGCCCGAGGACCTGAGCAAGCCGGACGGCCCGGCCCGCCTCGCCGAGGCCGCCCTGGCCGACGCCGGCCGGGTGGACGCCCTGATCGCCAGCGCCGGCCTGGGCTTCCGCGGCCCGTACGCGCAGACGCCCTCCGACGTCCTGGACCGGATGATCGAGGTCAACCTCGCGGCGCCGCTGCGCCTGGTCCGCCTGCTCCTGCCCGGGATGCTGGAGCGCCGCCGCGGCCGGATCGTGCTGCTCGGCTCGATGGCCGGCCAGGTCGGCGTGCGCGACGAGTCCGGGTACGCCGCCACCAAGGGCGGGCTGACGATGTTCGCGGAGAGCCTCTGGTACGAGCTGCGCGGCACCGGGGTGGGGGTGCGCCTGGTGCTCCCGGGGGCGGTGGACACCCCCTTCTTCGACCGGCGCGGCACCCCGTACCAGCGCGGGCGGCCGCGTCCGGTGCCGGCCGAGCGGGTCGCGGACGTGGTGGTGGCGACCATCACCACCGGGCGTGACCGGCTCTACGTCCCGCACTGGCTCGGCTTCCCCGCGCGCATCCACGGCGTCGCCCCGGGCGTGTTCCGCCGGATGGCCTCGCGGTTCGGGTGAGCGCCGCCCCCGGGCGGCCGGGCCGCCTCGCCGCCACGGCCCTCGCCCTCGCCGCGGCCACCGAGTTCCTGCACCTGGCCCCGGCCGCCGTCCGGCTCCCGCCGCTGCGCCGCACCCTGGCCCGCCGCACCGCAGGCCACGGCACCGCACCGGGCCACGTCGCCCTCACCTTCGACGACGGCCCCGACCCGCGCAGCACCCCGCAGGTCCTCGACGCGCTGGACGGAATCGGCGCCCGCGCCACCTTCTTCCTGCTCGGCTCGATGCTGGAACGCGCCCCCGAGCTCGGCCGGGAGCTGGTGCTGCGCGGCCACGAAGTGGCCGTCCACGGCTGGCACCACCGGCCGCAGTGGTACCCGGCCCCCGTCCGCGACCTGCGCGAACTGCGCCGCGCCGCCCGCGCCGTGACCGACCTCTGCGGGGCCCGCCCGCTCTGGTACCGCCCGCCCTACGGGGTCCTGACGGCCGGCCCGGCGCTGGCCGCCCGCCGGCTCGGCCTGCGCAGCGTGCTGTGGACCGCCTGGGGCCGCGACTGGACGGCGGAGGCCACCGGCGAGTCCGTCTACGCCACCGCCCGCCCCGGCCTCACCGGCGGCGCCACCCTCCTGCTGCACGACTCCGACTGCACCTCCGCCCCCGGCTCCTGGCGCGCCACCCTCGCCGCCCTCCCCCTGATCGCCGCCCACTGCCGCACCCACCACCTCACCCTCGGCCCCCTCCGCGACCACCGGGTACCCCCGCCCCCCGGCGGCGGGAGCCGCCCGCGCTGACGGACCGGTCGTCGCGGGGCCCCGCCCCGCGGGAGTCGCTGCGGGGCCGGTGCCCGCAAGGCCGTGCGCCGACGCGCCCGCCGCGGAGGACTCCGGGCCGGGCCGGCGGCTACCCCAGCCCCACCCGGCCCAGCGCCGCCCCGAACCCCGCCCGCCAGGCCTCCGGCGTGGCGCCGGGGCTCGGCGGCGGCTCGGGGCGGCCGAGGGCGGCCAGGGCGTTGCGGACCACCTCCTGCGGACGGGCGGTGGCGACGTCGGCGTGGCCGAGCTCCAGCTCGTGCTGGAGGTTGTCGCGCCCGTGCCCCTGCACCACGTCGAGGAGCAGCAGCCGCCGGCCCAGCGCCCGGGCCTCGCTGCAGGTGTCGCCGGAGGCAGTCACCACCAGGTCGGCGGCGGCCATCAGGGCGGGGACGCGGTCGGTGTAGCCGAAGGGGTGCAGCCGGGGCTCCCGGCGCGCGGCGGCCCGCAGCCGGCGCTCCAGCTCCCGGTTGCGCCCCGCCACCGCCAGCACGTGCGGCCCGGCGGCGGCCAGTGAGGCGGCGGTGCGGGCGAGCGGACCGAGCCCCCAGGAGCCCGACATCAGCAGCACGCACGCCGCGCCGCCCGGCACGCCCAGCTCCGCGCGCGCCGCGGCCCGGTCCGGCGGCCGGTAGAACGGCTGCCGCAGCGGTGCCGGCACCACGACGACGTCGGCGTCCGGGCGGTACCGCCGCACCGCGCAGGCGGCGACCTCCGAGGTGACCAGGAACAGGTCCGTCCGCTCCTGCACCCAGAGCCGGTGCGGCGTCACGTCGGTGCAGAACACGAAGTGCCGGAACGCCCGTTCCGGCGCCTGCCGCAGCAGCCGGTCGACGGCGGAGGTCGCGGTGGCGAACACCGAGACCACCAGCTGCGGCCGCTGCGCCGCGATCAGCTCCCGCAGCGCCGGGACCAGCCGGCCGCGGGCCGCCGCGTCGGCCGCCAGCGCGAGCCGGGCGCCCGGCCGCAGCGCAGAGAAGTGGAAGGCGTCGTACACCCCGGGCAGGTCGAGCAGCCGGCGGAACACCGCCTCCCCGGCCGCGCCCGAGCGCTGCCCGAGCAGGGCCATCGCGTCGACGGTGCGGGTGGTCCAGCCGCGCTCGTGCAGGGTGTCCGCGCAGGCCTGCGCCATCACGTCGTGGCCCTGCCCGAGCGAGCCGGAGACCAGCAGGGCGTGCGGCATCGGGCGGCCCCGTCAGGCGCCGGACGCCGAGCCGACGGAGGCCCGGTACCAGTCCGCGTACCGCCGCACGCCGTCGGTGAAAGTGGTGCTCGGAGACCAGCCCAGCAGCCGCTTGGCCTGCGCCGAGGAGATCCGCCGGCCCGCGTAGTCGGCCTTCCGGCCGTCGACGTGCTCGATGGTGACGGGCCCCAGCAGTCCGTCCACGGTGTCGGCGATGTCCCGCACCGAGACGGCCGTCGAGCCCTCCAGGGCGAAGGTCTGGTCCTCGGCGGCGGGGGAGAGCGCCCGGACGTGGGCGTCGGCGAGGTCCTCCACGTAGACGAAGTTGCGGCTCTGCCGGCCGTCCCCGGCGATGGTGATCGGCCGGCCGGCCAGCGCTGCCTGGACGAACCGGGCGACGACCAGCTCGTCGCGCATCCGGGGGCCGTAGGGGATGCCGTAGCGCAGGATGGTGAAGTGCTGCCCGTAGAGCTCGCGGTAGCTGTGCACCAGCATCTCGGCGGCCAGCTTGGTGGCCACGTACAGGTGGCCGCTGTGCTCCAGCTCGATCGGCACGTGCTCGTCCAGCTCCTGCTCCCCGCCGTCGAGCTGCTCGTCGGCGAGGGCGGCCCCGTAGACCCAGACGGTGCTCGCCAGCACCGTCCGGCTCAGACCGCTGCGCCGGGCGGCCTCCAGGACGGCCTCGGTGCCGTCGATGTTGGTCCGCACCGCGCGGACGGGGTCGGCGCTGACCCGCTCGACGTCGGCCATGGCGGCCAGGTGGTAGACCACCTCGCTGCCCGCCAGCGCCGCGGTGAGGGCCTTGAGGTCGAGGACGTCGAGCCGCGCGTGCTCGGCGTCCGGGTTGAGGTACTTGTCGGTGGTGTCCACCGCGAGGACCTCGTGGCCGGCCGCGATCAGGTGGTCCACCACGTGTGAGCCGATGAACCCGCAGCCTCCGGTGACGGCTATCCGCACGATCTTGCTCCCTTCGCTCCGGCTACCCGGCCAGGCGCCGGTACACCGCGCAGACGGCGTCGACCACCTGCTCCGTCTCGTCCTCGGTCATGTCGGAGTGCACCGGCAGGCAGACCTGCCGGGCACAGACGTCCTCGGCCACCGGCAGCGGGCCGCGCCGGTACGGGGCGAGCACCGGCTGGAGGTGCAGCGGCAGGTCGTAGACCTCGCCGGACAGCCGGACCCCGTGCTCCTCGGCCACCGCCCGCTTGAACTCCGCACGGTCCACCCCGGACGGCAGCAGGGCCACGTACTTGTAGTAGTTGCCGCGGCAGCCGGGCGGCTCCGGCACCGGGTCGAGGCCGGCCAGCCCGGCCAGCGCCGCGTCGTAACGGCGGGCGACGGCCCGGCGGGTCTCGATGAACTCCTTCAGCCGGCGCAGGTGCACCGTGCCGATCGCGGCGTGCGGCTCGCTCATCCGCCAGGAGTAGCCGAGCCGCACGTGGTGGTTGGTGGTGAAGGAGCCCTTGCCCTGGTCGCGGTGGATCCGGGCCTCGTCGCGCAGCTCCGGCGACTCGGTGAGGACCATCCCGCCCTCGCCGCTGGTGGTGACCTTCGTCGGGTAGAAGGAGAACGCCCCGGCCAGGCCGAAGGTCCCGGCGGCGCGCCCGTCGAAGCTGCTGCCGTGGGCGTGCGCCGCGTCCTCGACCAGCGGGACGCCGTGCCGGTCGCACACCGCGCGCAACGCGTCGACCTGCGGGGTGACCAGCCCGCCGATGTGCACCAGGACGACGGCGGCGGTGTCGGGGGTGAGCGCCGCCTCCAGGGTCTCGGGGGAGAGCGCGAGGGTGGCCGGGTCGACGTCGGCGAAGACCGGACGGCCGCCCGCGTGCACCACCGCGCCGGCGGTGGCGTAGAAGGTGACGGCGGGGACGACCACGTCGCGGCCCCGGACGTCGACGGCGCGCAGGATCACCTCCAGCGCCGCGGTGCCGCTGCTCACCGCGACGGCGTGCGAGGCGCCGTGCTCGGCGGCGAAGGCCTGCTCGAAGCGCTCGGTCCACGGGCCGAGGGTCAGCGCGCCGGTGGTGAGCATCTCGGTCACCGCCTCGGCGACGGCCGCGCGGTCGCTCTCGTCGAACACGATGCGGGCGGCTGGAACGCCCATGGGGCACCTCCGGCGGCGGGCTGCGAAAGCAGCACCGATCGGGTCGGATCCTCCCGAACCGCACGTCAGCGGACGGGTCAGGCACATCACGCTACTTCGCCCACCGGCCCTCGGCCCGCCGTCGCCGCCCGCGCGGGTGACCGGAACGGGCTCCGCCGCAGGTCCGGGGCCTACTTCGGGTGCAGGGCGTGCGCTCCTCCGTGCGGGGGAGGGCACTACTGCGTCCGCAGTACGCAAACGGCCTGCGCACGGATGACGACGGAGCAGGGGTCGGCGATCAAGGATGGGTCATGCTGCGGCGGACCGCGTCCACCAGGACGTACGGGGCGGCCGCGGCGCGTCCCGTGTTCCGAGAACCGCATCCGAAGGAGTCCACTCTCCCGTGGCCACGTTCCTCTACCGCCTGGGCCGATGGGCCTTCGTCCGGCGCCGGCTGGTGACCTTCCTCTGGGTCGCCGTGCTGGCGGCCGTCGGAGTCCTGGCGGCCAAGGCGCCCGCCGCCCCCGACGACGGCTTCGCGATGCCCGGCACGGAAGCGCAGAAGGCGTTCGACCTGATGAACGAGCGCTTCCCCGGCGGCCACGCCGACGGGGCCTCGGCGCGCCTGGTGTTCGTCGCCCCCTCCGGCCAGAAGATCACCGCCGCGCCCAACCAGCAGGCGGTCCAGCGGACGGTCGACGAGGTCGCCGGCTCCGAGCAGGTCACCGCCGCGGTGGACCCGTTCAAGATGCAGGGCGCCGTCTCCACGGACGGCACCACCGCCTACGCCACGGTGACGTACTCCGCCAAGGCCGGCGAGGTCTCCAAGGCCGCCACCGACACCCTGGAGCAGGCCGCCCAGCACGGCCGGGACGCCGGGCTCAAGGTCGAGATCGGCGGCACCGCGCTGATGGCCAAGCCCGAGGCCGGCGGCAGCAGCGAGGCGATCGGCATGGCGCTGTCCGCCGTCGTGCTGGTGATCACCTTCGGCTCGCTGCTCGCGGCCGGCCTGCCGCTGCTCACCGCGGTCATCGGCGTCGGCCTCGGCATGGCGCTGATCACCGCGCTCGGCAGCACGCTCGGGCTCTCCACCACCACCGGGACCCTCGCGATGATGCTGGGCCTCGCGGTCGGCATCGACTACGCGGTGTTCATCGTCTCCCGCTACCGTGCCGAGCTCGCCGAGGGCCGCACGCCCCAGGAGGCGGCGGGCCGGGCCGTCGGCACCGCCGGGTCCGCGGTGGTCTTCGCCGGCCTGACCGTGGTGATCGCGCTGGCGGGCCTGTCCGTGGTCGGCATCCCGATCCTGGCCAAGATGGGCCTGGCCGCCGCCGGGACGGTCGTCATCGCCGTGCTGGTCGCCCTCACCCTGGTGCCCGCGCTGCTCGGCTTCCTCGGCCGCAAGGTGCTGCCGCGCAAGGTCCGCAAGGCCCGGGGCGGGGCGGCCCCGGCCGCGAAGGAGAACGGCGGCGCCCGCTGGGCCCGCTTCATCCTGCGCCGCCCGCTCGCCGTACTGCTCGGCGGTGTGATCGGCCTCGGGGTGCTCGCCGCCCCGGCGCTCGACCTGCGGCTCGGCCTGCCGGGGGACGAGTCCAAGCCCACCTCCACCACCCAGCGCCGTGCCTACGACCTGCTTTCCGAGGGGTTCGGTCCCGGTTTCAACGGCCCGCTGACGGTCATGGTGGACGCCAAGGGCGTCGCCGACCCGAAGGCCGCCGTGAACGAGGTCGCCAAGAAGGTCTCCGGCCTGCCCGGCGTCGTCGCGGTGGCACCGCCGATGTTCAACCAGGCGGGCGACACGGCCCTGCTCAACGCCGTCCCGTCGACCGGCCCGAGCGAGGCCGAGACCAAGGACATCGTGCACGCCATCCGCCACGACGCGGCCGGCCTGAAGTCCTCCACCGGGGCGACGGTCCTGGTCAGCGGCACCACGGCGATGAACATCGACGTCTCGCAGAAGATGTCCGACGCGCTGCTGCCGTACCTCGCCGTGGTCGTCGGCCTGGCCGTCGTCCTGCTGATGGTGGTCTTCCGCTCGCTCCTCGTCCCGCTGAAGGCGGCGCTCGGCTTCCTGCTGTCGGTGGTCGCGGCGCTCGGCGCCGTGGTGGCGGTCTTCCAGTGGGGCTGGCTGGCCGACCTGATCGGGGTGGAGCAGACCGGCCCGGTGATGAGCATGATGCCGATCTTCATGATCGGCGTGGTCTTCGGCCTGGCCATGGACTACGAGGTGTTCCTGGTCACCCGGATCCGCGAGGGCTACGTCCACGGCGAGCAGCCGGGCGAGGCGATCGTCACCGGCTTCCGGCACAACGCCCGGGTGGTCACCGCCGCCGCGTTCATCATGATCGCCGTCTTCGCCGGCTTCATCGGGATGAGCGAGCCGATGATCAAGATGATGGGTCTGGGCCTCGCCGCGGCGGTCGCCTTCGACGCCTTCATCGTCCGGATGACCGTCGTCCCGGCCGTCCTCGCGCTGCTCGGCCGCCACGCCTGGTGGCTGCCGCGCTGGCTCGACCGACTGATACCCGACGTGGACGTCGAGGGCAGCAAGCTGGTGACCAGCGCCCCCGAGCCGGCCCCGGCCCGCGAGTCGGTCACGGTCTGACGCCAGGCCGGCACCGCAGCGCTCGGACACCGGTTCGAGCCCCACCCGTTACCGTTGCTGTCGGGGGCCACCGCGCGTGCGGAGGCCCCCGACGCGGCCCACCGCGCCCCGCCCGGGGCCGGGCACCGCACGAACCGAGAGTGCCCGGCTGCGGGCGTGGCCAGCGTCCCCGACCGGAGAGCACGAGCATGAGCGACACCTGGCAGCGCCTGCGCCGCGACCACCCCCGGCTGCTCGACGCCGCCGGAGGCGCGGCCCTGATCGCGATCACCGCCCTCGGCGCCACCGCGGACCAGACCGCCGGTCGGTTCGTCAAAGCCGATCCGACGACCTGCCTCGTCGCGCTCGTCGCGGCCGTCTCCGTCTTCTTCCACCGCCGCCGACCGCGCGGCGTGGTCGCCGTCACGCTGGTCTGCACCATGGTGCTCGCCTGGAGCAGCCCGCGGCTCACCCCGATGCTGGCCGCCCCGCTACTGCTCGCGCTCTACTTCCTCGCCGTCCACACCGACCGCGCCACCGCCCTGCGCGCCTCGGTCATCGCCGCCGTCCTGCTCACCGCGATCTCCCTGCTGCTCGGCCCCGGCGGCCCGCTCGGCGAACGGATCAGCGTCCTGACCTGGGCCCTGCTGCCCGGTGCCCTCGGCGACTCCATCCGCAACCGCCGCGTCCACCTCGCGGCCATCGAGGAGCGCGCCGAACGCGCCGAGCGCACCCGGGAGGAGGAGGCCCGCCGGCGGGTCGCCGACGAGCGGATCAGGATCGCCCGCGACCTCCACGACGTCGTCGCCCACCACATCGCCCTCGCCAACGCCCAGGCCGGCATCGCCGTCCACCTCATGGACAGCCACCCCGTCCAGGCCCGCGAGGTCCTCAACCACATCACCGACGCCACCGGCTCGGCCCTCCAGGAACTGCGCGCCACCGTCGGCCTGCTGCGCCGCGCCGAGGAGCCCGCCCCGCTGGAACCCGCCCCCGGCCTCGACCGGCTGCCCGAGCTGATCACCACCTTCGAACGGGCCGGCCTGCCGGTCCGGCTGACCGTCGAGGGCGAGGCCCGCCCGCTGTCGCCCGGCGTGGACCTCACCGCCTTCCGGATCGTCCAGGAGTCGCTGACCAACGTGGCCAAGCACGCCCACGGTGCCGACGCCGAGATCACCCTCACCTTCCGCGGCAGCCGGGTCGCGGTCAGCGTCGCCAACGGCCGCCCGACCGCGACCGGCCGCCCCCGCGCCGTCTCCCCGCCCGAGCAGGCCCCCGGCCAGAGCGGCTTCGGCCTGATCGGCATGCGCGAACGGGCCGGCGCGGTCGGCGGCCGGCTCAGCGCCGACCGGCGGCCCGGCGGCGGCTTCCTGGTCACCGCCGAACTGCCGCTGCGCACCGGCGCTCCCGACGACGGCCCCGAGGCGGCCGGCGCCCTCACCGCCGACGACCTCGCACGCGCCGCCCGGGCCGTGCGCACCGCCCGGGCCGACCAACCGACACCAGCCGACGCACAGGACGGCACCGCCCGAGCCGGCGGCGCGCTCCGAGAGGACAGGGACCACGCATGACCATCCGGGTACTGCTCGCCGACGACCAGGCCCTGCTGCGCGGCGCCTTCCGCCTGCTGATCGAGGCGGAGGAGGACATGGAGGTGGTCGGCGAGGCCGCCGACGGCCGGGAGGCGGTCGAACTCGCCCGGGCCACCAGGCCCGACGTCGTGCTGATGGACATCCGGATGCCCGGTACCGACGGCCTCGGCGCCACCGCCGAGATCTGCGGCGACGAGGAGCTCGCCGGCACCCGGGTGCTGATCCTGACCACCTTCGAGATCGACGAGTACGTGGCCCAGGCGCTGCGCGCGGGCGCCGGCGGCTTCCTCGGCAAGGGCGCCGACCCGAAGGAGCTGCTCGCCGCCGTCCGCACCGTCGCGGCGGGCGAGGCGCTGCTCTCGCCCGCCGCCACCCGCGCCGTGATCGACCAGTTCCTGGCCCAGCCCGAACCGGCGTCCGCCGTCCCCGTCAGCGAGCGGCTGTCCGTGCTCACCGCCCGCGAGCGCGAGGTGATGTCGATGGCGGCGACCGGCCTCACCAACGAGGAGATCGCCGAGCGGATGTTCGTCAGCCCCTTCACCGTCCGCACCCACGTCCACCGGGCGATGTCCAAGCTCGACGCCCGCGACCGCGCCCAGCTCGTCGCCATCGCCTACCAGACCGGACTGGTCCCGCCGGGGCGTCCGGTCTGAGCGGCTGGCGGGCCGGGGCGTCTGGCACGTCCCTGGGGGGCGGTCGTGGGTCGGGAGCGGGGCTGCCGCGGTGGGCGGGGAGTTTCGGGGCGGGCTGCCCTACCTCGCGGGCTGGGGGGGCTTGGTGGCCGCAGGCTCGCCGGGGCGTCCGGTCTGAGCGGTCGGGGGCTGGGGCGTCTGGCACGCCCCAGGGGCGGCTGCGGGGTGGTGGGGCGGTCGTGGGTCGGGAGCGGGGCTGCCGCGGTGGGCGGGCGGCTACGGGGCGGGCTGCCCTACCTCGCGGGCTGCGGGGAGCCCGGTGGCCGCAGGCCCGCCGGAGCCCGGGACGGGCCCGTCCGTGGCTCCGCCTGCCTCGCCGTCCGGCCCGGGGCTCCTCAGGGCTTGCGGGCCACCGCGCCGTACATGCTGACGCGGTCGGCGCCGGGGGCCGGGGCGGTGTCGGGGCGCCAGAGGGGGACGGTCGTGACACCGGGTTCGAGCAGGTCGAGGCCGTCAAAGAAGGCCCGGACCTCCTCGCGGGTGCGGCCGACCAGCGGGGCGGTGGCCTTGTCGTAGACGCCGGTGACCCGGTCGCGGATCTCGGGCGGGATGAAGTCGGCGGTGCCGTGCGACAGGACCAGGTGGCTGCCGGAGGGCAGGGCGTCCAGCAGGGTGGCGAGGGCCTGGTAGGGCCGGTCCTCGTCGCGCAGGAAGTGCAGGACGGCGGCGAGGACGAGCCCGACCGGGCGGGAGAGGTCGAGCAGGTCCGCCGCCCGGACGGCGTCCAGCAGGGCACCGGGTTCGCGCAGGTCGGCCCGGATGACGGTGGTGTGGCCGGGGCCCGACCCGGCCATCAGGGCGCGGGCGTGGCTGAGCACGATCGGGTCGTTGTCCACGTAGACGACCCGCGCGCCCGGCCGGGCCGTCTGGGCGACCTCATGGGTGTTGCCGACGGTGGGGATGCCGGTGCCGACGTCGAGGAACTGGTCGATGCCGAGCCCCGCGACGCAGCGCACCGCCCGGGTGAGGAAGCCGCGGTTGGCACGGGCGGTGGAGCGGAACTCCGGGTTGGCGGCCAGCGCCTTCTCGGCGGCGGCGCGGTCGGCGGGGAAGTTGTCCTTCCCGCCGAGGTAGTAGTCGTACATCCGGGCCGGGTGCGGCACGTCGGGCCGCAGGTCGGCCGGTATCCCCGCCGCTCCCGACTCCCACATGGTCTCGTATCCCACGGCTGCCGTCTCCTTTGCCCGGACACCACTGGCGATCCGTTCGCCCTCCTGCTGGCGCACAGCCTAAAGCCCTGGTCAAGGCCCCGGTACCGGGTGGGCGGGTCACCCCCGTATGTCCCTTTCGTCGGGCGCGCAGGGGTCGAGGGTTCGGTCCGCGGGCCGGCCCGGGGCTTCGCCGCGCGCCCCCGGCGCTCCTGGCGCAGGATGGGAGACCGGGCCGTGGAACAGCCGTGGAACAGGCCGGGGACGGGAGGTCGGGCCGTGGTCATCGCAATGGCGGACGTCCGCGAGTGGCGCAACCACGCCGTGGTCGACGAGAAGGGCCACCGCATCGGGTCGCTGGAGTCGGTCTACGTGGAGACGGCCACTGACGAGCCGTTCTTCGCCACCGTCACCGTCGGGTTCGCGGGCCGGCGCCGACTGGTGTTCGTCCCGCTGGACGGGGCGGTGGCCGGGCCGGACTACCTCCGGGTGGCCTACCCCCGCAACCAGGTCAAGCAGGCTCCATCGATCGGCACCGACGACGTGCTGCCGGCCGAGGAGGAGCCGGCGGTGTTCGCGCACTACGAGCTCCCGTACGAGACCGGGGCCGGCGGGGAGCGCCGCCTGGCCCGCCGCTGATCCGTGCCCGGGGCGGCCGGCCGCCTTCGCGCCCCGGGAGCGGATACCCCGCCGGGTACACTTGTCCATCGACAGTCGATGTGAAAGGCGGCCCCGGCATGCAGGTGGACGAGGAGGCGGTCGGCGCGGTCCTGAACCGACTGCGCCGCGCACAGGGCCAGTTGGCCGGAGTGATCGCGATGATCGAGGCGGGCCGGGACTGCAAGGACGTGGTCACCCAGCTCGCCGCCGTCTCGCGCGCGCTCGACCGGGCGGGCTTCAAGATCGTCGCAAGCGGGATGCGCCAGTGCCTGGCCGCCGCCGACGAGGACGCCCCGCCGATGAGCGAGGCCGAGCTGGAGAAGCTCTTCCTCGCTCTCGCCTGACCGGCGGCGCCCCGGCTCGGGAGCGTGGGGGGGGGGGGGGGGGGGGGGGGGGGGGGGCCGGGGGGCGCCCCGCCCCCCCGCCCCCCCGCCCCCCCCCCCGCCCCGCCCCCCCCCCCCCGCCCCCCCCCCCCCCCCCCCCCCC